>JALYZB010000446.1 GCA_030945945.1 Actinomycetota bacterium
CACCGGCCCGCGCCTCCCCCAACCGCCCCTCGATCGCGAGCGACCCGCAGTGATCGACGCAAAGGCCGTTGCGCCTGCTCTTGCTCGTGCACAAAGGGCGATCGTACGTCGATACACCAATCAGCAGGACGCCTTCGCCCATCAGCAGGCGCGCGTAGGCTGGCCGCGGACGAGCGCTTTACTCGCTCTGCCAACGCTGAGCCTCACGATGCCTGTGGCGGCCAGGGGATAGCGCGGCTCTCGGCCGGTCGGCGCCGGTGCTCACGATCGCCGTTGCGAGCCGGCCGTGCGCAGCGGCGTGTCGGTAGCGGGTCGCCGACACAGTCGTGAGCGTCGCGGTTAGGCTACGCGTCCGTGAGCTCGTCGACGGTCTCGGATCGGCTGCGCCCCGCCAGCGACCGGCTGCCTGAGTCGTTCTCGTTTCGCATCCTGTCGGTCGACGGGGGCGGGATCCGCGGCGTGATCCCGGCACTGTTGCTGGAGCGGCTCGAGGCGCTGCTCGCCGCCGCGCTCGCGGCCGCCCCGACAGAGTCTGCGGCGCGCTGGAGGGGGATCGACAGCCCGCGGATCGCTGACTGCTTTCACCTGATCGCCGGCACATCGACCGGCGGCCTGCTCGCGGCCGGGCTCACGAGCACCGGTCCCGACGGGCGGCCGACGCTGACCGCGGGCGACGCCGCCAACGTGTACACGACCCACGGTCCGGCGATCTTCCACAGCTCGGTGATCGAGAAGGTCGAACAGGGGTTCGGGCTGACCGCGCCCAAGTACCCGCTCGCGCAGCTGCGCACCGCACTCGAGGATCCCGCCGTGCTCGGCGACGCCCGGCTCAAGGACGCCCGCACCGGAGTGCTGATCCTGTCGTTTGACACCACGATCCCGGGGCTGCGCTACTTCACCCGCTGGGGCCAGCCGGGGGCCGGCAGCACCCCGACGACGCCGGCCGAGACGATGGTGGAGGTCGCCTTGGCCACAGCCGCCGCCCCGACCTACTTCGATCCGGAGGCGCTTGGCCGCTCGAGGCTGATCGACGGCGGCGTGTACGCCGGCAATCCGGCGCTCGCCGCGATCACCCTCGCGCTGCGGCGGACGACCGAGCCGATCCCGCGCACGCCGCGCGAGCTGTTCATGGTGTCGCTCGGCACCGGTGCCTGGTCGGCGCCGTTGGACTACGGCGGCGGCGGGATCATCGGCTGGCTGCAGCCGCGCACGGGTGGCGAGGCGCTGCTAAAGGCGATGCTCGGCGGCAGTAGCGACTTCGCCAACGAGGCCGCGCACATGCTGCTTAACGGCGACGCGCCGGTCCAGGACACGTGGGAGCCGGCGCTACCTCCTGCGCATGTCGGGGGCGGGCCGCAGCTGTGGCGCTACCAGCCGGCGCTGCCCGAGCCGTTCGCGATGGACGACGTCAGCAAGCTGCCCCAGCTCAAACAGATCGCCGCGCAGCTGGCTGACCGCTACGCGGACGAGCTCGCGGGCCTTGCGACACGGCTGATCGACGCCGGCCCGGTCCCGTGAACGTGAGGTGTTCCACCGCCCAGGTGGAAGACCTCGACCCCGAAGCTCAGACCGGCGGACCGTCGCCGATCCGATCGTGAGCCGCTCACCCGATGGCGGATGGATGCGATCGCGCGCCGAGGTGTGCCTCCTGCGACGGGTGGTTCCGCCGCGAGGTTCGAGGGTGGCTGATTGACGCTGTCGCTTCAGGTGGCTGACACCGCGTACACCGGCGGGAGCCGCGTCGCGACTTCAAACCACGTCGCCCCCGCGTCGCCCGAGCCGAACACCTCGCCGGTCGTCGAGCCGAAGTAGAGCTCAAGCGAGGGCCCGGAGCCCTTGCGCTGGAATGCCTGGCGCAGGACGGTCAGGTACGCGTGCTGCTGCGGCAGCCCATCGCCGCGCGGCGCCCACGTCTGACCGCCGTCGCGCGTCTCGTACACGCGCAGGCGCCCGTCGGGCATCACTCGGTCCATGTCGGCCACGAGCGGGATCACGTACGCGCTGTCGGGGTCGACTGGGTCGACCGCCAGCGGGAAGCCAAAGTCCGATGGGAGCCCCGCGCCGATCTCGCTCCAACTGGAACCGGCGTCGGCGGAGCGATACACGCCCCCGTGTAACTGCATGAACATCCGCTCTGGGCGCGCCGGCGCGCGCGCCAAGTGGTGCACGCACAGCGCTGTGTCAGCGTCGGGCGGCGGCTCGGGCAGGTTCAGCTCGGCGATCACCTCGTCGGGCAGGTAGCGCGGTGTCAGCCCACGATTACCTCGCCGCCACGAGCGCCCGGCGTCGTCGGTGTGCCACACACCCGCCGCCGAGATCGCGACCGACAGCTTGTCGGGGACGCCCGGCCACGGGGCGATCGAGTGTAGGCACAGCCCGCCGCCGCCCGGCTGCCACTTCGGGCGCGTCTCGTGCTCCCACAATCCGGCGTTGATCTCCCACGTCGATCCGCCGTCGGCGGACTCAAACAGCACTCCAGGATCCCCGCCAGCGTACATCAGCCCGTCGGCCTCGCCGGGCGCGATCACCCAGATCCGCTCGAGCGCCTGCTCGCCTCCTTCCGGCAGCGCGACGCCCTTGGCCTGCTCCCATCCCTGGTGAGGCGCGCCGCCGCCCCAATCGGTCGCCTGACGTTCGGTATAGAACACCTTCGGAC
>JALYZB010000461.1 GCA_030945945.1 Actinomycetota bacterium
CCGCCAGCCCACGGGCCTGCGCCCGGCGCGGAGCCGCCACCACGAGCGTGATCAGGCCCGCGACACAGGCGAACAGAGCCCCGCGAGAGAAGCTGAGATACAACCCCATGCCCAGCGGCGCGGCCGCGGCGGCCGCGATCAGACGGATCGTGCGCGGGCGCGAAGCGTCCCCGGCCAGACGGGCGGCGAGCACGACGCCGATCGCCGCGACCTCCCCCATCGCGTTCCAGTAGGTGAGCGGCTGCTCGAGCCGACCCTGCGCACTGGTCGACCGCGCGAAGCTGAGCAGACCAGGCAGAAAGCGCTCCGACAGGCCGTAGCCGATGACGATCAGGATGCCCGCGCCGAGCGCCGGCTCGACGGCACGCTGGGCGCGCGGGGACTGCAGAAGCGCCGCGGCGGCGACCAGCGTGCCGAGATAGAGCACGACGCGCTGACCGGCGTGATAGGCCGTTCCAGCGACCGGTGCCCACAGCACCGAGAGCAGCGTGAAGGCGGCCAGCGCGGCCAGACCTCCCAGCGCGAGCCGGACACCGAGGCCGGCCGGGACGGGCCGTGCGACGAGCACCGCGGCGGCCGCGGCGAGCACCCAGGCGACGACGCCGGCGTCGATCCGGGGAGCGTCGAAGTAGCCGCCGGCGAAGAACGCGATCACCGTCGGACCGGCGAGCAGCGCCGCAACGGTGATCGCCATCCCGTGGCGCCGAGGTCCGGCCGGAGCGGACGGCCCGCGCGCTCCCCGGGGACTCTCCGGCGAGCCCCCTGACGCAAGCGCCAGCCTGCTCAACGGTGGGGGTCTCGAACGGCTCGGCGGACAAGACGGGTGGCGGCCAACGGCTGGCGACCGGCCTGCGCGGGACGGACACCGGCCTGGGTGGCGCGGTCGATCTCGGCGTACAGGCCGGCCCGGAAGGCCGCGACGTCAAAGCGCCGCGCGTTGGCGGTGCAGGCGGCCGGGTCGACGGCCAGCGTGTCGAACTGCTGCACGGTGCGCGCGAGCTCCTGCGCCCCGCCCGTCCACCAGCAGCCCGTGACGCCGTCGACGATCGTCTCCAGCGCTCCCCCACCCCGGCGGGCGATGACCGGCCGGCCCGACGCCTGACTCTCGACGGCGGCGATCCCGAACTCCTCGATCGCGGTTACGATCAGGGCCTGAGCACCACGCAGAACCTCGGCCACGCCTTGGTCGCTGAGGCGGCCGGTGAGGGTCACCGTCGGTCCCGCGAGGCTGCGCAGCCGGCGGGCATCGGGCCCGTCGCCGACGATCGTCAGCGGCAGTCCGAGCGCGTTGAAGGCCTCGATCGCGACGTCGATCTGCTTATGGGGCATGAGCTCGGAGACGATCGCGTAATGCTCGCCCACCGCCCCGGGTGAGAAACGGTCAACGTCTACCGGCGGATACACGACCGCTGCGTCGCGCCCGAAGTAGGCCTTGATCCGTGCCTGGGTAGCCTCGGAGTTGGCGACGTAGCGGTTGGTCCGCTGGGCGGCGATCCAGTCCCACTGGCGCCAGCGGCGAAACACGCTGCGCAAAAAGGCTCGGGACATCGGATTTCGGTGGCGCGCCAGCGTCTGGTCGCGATCGTTCCAGGCGTAGCGGAACGGGTTGTGGCAATAGCTGACGTGCACCGAGCGCTCGTCGCAGAGCACGGCGTGGGCCCAGGCCGACGAACTGGAGACGACGAGGTCGTACTGGCTGAGATCGAATGATTCGATCGCCGCGGGGTAGAGCGGCAGCAGCGCACGGAAGGTCCGCGCGTTAGGACGCAGCCGCTGCAGGAACGAGCTGTGAACGGCGCGATTTGAGAACCGGCCCTCGGTCCCCTGCTCGTCGTAGACCGCGGTGTAGATCGGGGCGTCCGGCCACATCTCGCACAGTTCGGCGAACACACGCTCGGCGCCCCGAAGGTCGAGCAGGAAGTCGTGCACGAGCGCCACCTGGGGCGCAGCGAACGGGCTCTGCGGTTGACTGAGCACGGCTTTAGTCTAGGTGTCCAGGGCGGCCAAGAGCGCGCTTTCCTCACCACGTGGGACCCGTTGTGCACCCGCCCTCTCACCCCTGTCACCGAACGTGTCCACCATCCTCTTCGTGAGCTACTCGGGAATGTTCGGCGGCTCCGAGCAGGTGCTGCTCGACTGCGCGGCCGTGGCCGAGGCCGAGCCGCTGCTCGCCTGCCCGGAGGGCGCGCTGGCGCAGCGCGCCCGGGCGGCGGGCATCACGGTGGTGTGTCTTCCGATCCGGCCACTGGACCTGCGCGCCGGAGCCGCGGCCCGGGCGCACGCGGTCTGGCAGCTAGCCGCCCACGCCCGCGAGCTGCGCAGGCTCGTGCGTGACACCGACCCTGCACTGACGGTGGCCTGGGGGATGCGCAGCGCGGTGGCGGCGCTCGCTGCGCCCCGCTCGACCCCGCTGGCCGTCTCCCACCAGGACTTCCTGCCCGGGGCGCTGATCGGTCGCGGCGTGCGGGCGGCGGCGGCGCGTGCCGTCGCCGTGTTCGTCCCCTCGGCGGCGGTCGCGGCTGACCTGGACCCGCAGGGACGGCTCGGGGAACGGTTGCACGTGATCGCCCCGGGCGTCGATCCCGAGCATTTTGCCTCGGTGGGCACGCCGCCCGACACGCCGGTCGTGCTCGTGCTCGGCGCGCTGGCGGCCTGGAAGCGCCCTGACCTAGCGCTGGAGGCCTGTGCGCTGGCGCGGCGCGAGCTGCCGGAGCTCGTCGTCCAGTTCGTCGGCTCCCCGGTCACCGGAGCCGATGATCAAAGCGCAGCCCTGCGCGCCCGGGCCGCCGCGCCCGATC
>JALYZB010000494.1 GCA_030945945.1 Actinomycetota bacterium
TTGATGCGAGAACTGATGGAGCGCAACGCGCTGAGCGCCGACGCGATGGTGAGCTGCATCTTCACGCTCACCGAGGATCTTGACGCCGAGTTCCCCGCCGTCGCCGCGCGCCGTCTGGGCCTCGATCGCGTCCCGCTGCTGTGCACCCGCGAGGTCCCGGTGCCCGGATCGCTTTCCCAGGTCATCCGCGTGCTCATGCACTACTACGCGCCGGACGATCACGAGCCCCGGCATGTGTACCTCGGCGCGGCCCGCGCGCTGCGGCGCGATCTCGACTCGGCACAATAGGCCGATGGCGATCGAGTTCGGCGAGCGGATCCGGCGGATCCCCTCCTATCCCTTGGCGGCCGGCTATGACCTCGGCGCCGACGTCGCGATGCTGGCCTCCAACGAGTCCTGGGTCGCCCCCAGCCCGGCGGTCGTCGCGGCCGCCGCGGACGTCCTCGGCGGCACGCACCGCTACCCCGATCCTTCCTACGTGGCGCTGCGCCGGGCGTTATCTGATCGCTACGGCGTGCCCGCCCAGCGGATCGCGCTGGGCAACGGCTCCTGCGATCTGCTGCTCGCCGCCGGTGAGGCGCTGCTGGAACCCGGGGCCGAGGTCGTCTATTCATGGCCGGCGTTCAGTGTCTACCCGCACCTTGCCGCCGCGTCGGGCGCGCGCGAGATCCAGGTCCCGCTCGACGGGCAGGACCGCCACGACCTCGACGCGATGGCGCGCGAGATCACCGTCTCCACCCGACTCGTACTCGTCTGCAACCCCAACAATCCAACCTCGACTGCGCTGCCGCTCGAGGCGGTGCAGGCGCTCTTGGAGCGGGTGCCGCGCCACGTGTGCGTGATCCTTGATGAGGCCTACTGCGAGTACGCGCTGACCCTCGGTGACACCTACGCTTCGCTGGAGCTGCTGCGCCGCTGGCCCAATCTGGTGATCCTGCGGACCTTCTCCAAGGTCTACGGGCTGGCCGCCCTGCGGGTCGGCTACGGGCTGTGTGGCTCTGAGGACTTCCGCGCCGCGGTGGACCAGGTCCGCCAACCCTTCTATCTCAACGCCGCCGCGCAGGCCGCCGCCGTTGAGGCCCTGCGTCATCAGGACGAGGTCGAGCGCCGGGTCAGCCGCACCGTGGCCGCCCGACTGGACCTGACCGAAGGTCTTCGCGAGCTCGGGCTGTGGACGGCCGACTCGGACGCCAACTTCGTTTGGACGCACCTCCCCGATGACACGGTCGAAGCCGAGGTGGTATCCGGGTTGGCCGCGCGGGGCGTGCTCGTGCGGGCCGGAACCTCGCTCGGACGGGAGCGCTCGCTGCGGGTCACGGTCGGCAGCGACGAGCACAACGAGCGTTTCCTGGCCGCGCTCGGGCAGCTCTTCTGAGCGCCCGAGCGTTTGCGGTCTTGACCGCGTCCTGGTAGAAACCGAGATCGCAGCGCATGATCGACCACGCCCGCATCGTCACCCGCAGCACCGACGCCGCCCTCGGCTGGTCCTCCTACGCGCGCTTCTGCACCTGGCGATTTAGCTAGGCGCTCGGCCACCATCTCTGCCCCCGCCACGGCTGCGGGATCGCAACGAGAGGTCGGGCGCCGGAAGTTCTTCGCCGCGGGGCCGTTCACGGCCTCGTGACCGGCCGCTTGGCGAGTCCTCCTACATTCAGAAGTGATGAAAGGCCCAGTCAGATGATGATCGTGATGAAACCGACCGCGACACGCGACGAGGTCAGTGCCGTGATCGACCGCGTGCACAGCGCCGGCGCGCGCCCGCACGTGATCGACGGCGAGGAGGTGACGGTGATCGGGGTGATCGGTGACCGCGAGCATGTCAGCCGCCTCGGCCTGGAGGCGGCACCGGGCGTCGACCGTGTGCTGCCGATCTCAAAACCGTACAAGCTCGCCTCGGCCGAGCTGACCCACGGGCGGCGCTCGGTCCTGCAGATCGGTGGCGGCCGCGTGGGCGGCGAGCACTTCGCGCTGATCGCCGGACCGTGCACGGTCGAGTCGCGCAGCCAGACGCTGGACACCGCCGCCGCGGTGGCCGCGGCCGGCGCGACGATGTTCCGCGGCGGGGCCTACAAGCCACGTACGTCACCGTACGCATTCCAGGGCCTGGGCCAGGAGGGCCTGCGACTGCTCGCCGAGGCCAAGGCCCAGACCGGCCTGCCGGTGGTCACCGAGGTGATGGACGCACGGGACCTCGAGGCGGTGCTCGAGGTCGCAGACGTGATCCAGGTCGGTGCCCGCAACATGCAGAACTACACGCTGCTGTCGGAGATCGGCCGCTCGGGCTGCCCGGTGCTGATCAAGCGCGGCCTGTCGAGCACGCTGGAGGAGCTGCTGATGGCCGCTGAGTACGTGCTCAAGGAGGGCAACGACGCCGTCATGCTCTGCGAGCGCGGGATCCGCACGTTTGAGACCGCGTACCGCTTCACGCTGGACCTGATGGCGATCCCGGTGCTCAAGGAGATGACCCACCTGCCGGTGATCGTTGACCCCAGCCATGCCGCCGGGCGACGGGACCTCGTGCTGCCGATGTCGATGGCCGCGGCCGCCGCCGGTGCTGACGGGATCATCGTGGAGGTCCATCCCGATCCCGACCAAGCGATCTGCGACGGTCCCCAGCAGCTTGTGGCCGCCGAGTTTCACCATTTCGCCGATCAGGTCGCGGCCGCTGCCGCGCTGGCCGGCAAGGTGCGGGCCCCCGCGACGGTCCCCGTGAGCTGACGTGACCGCCACCGGATCCAGCCTCAGCGATTCGGTCCGCGACCAGCGGATCGACCGGCTCGTCCCGCTGGCCCCGCCGCGGCAGCTGATCGAGGAGCTGCCGCTCACCGAGGCCCATGCCGCCACGCTCGTGCGGGGCCGAGCCGAGGTGCAGCGGATCCTCGCCGGTGAGGATGACCGGCTGTTGGTGATCGTCGGCCCGTGCAGCGTGCACGACGTGCGGGCCACCTTCGAGTACGCGCAGCGGCTCGGCGGTCTGGTGGAGCGGCTTTCGGGCGATCTGTGCCTGGCCATGCGGGTCTACTTCGAGAAGCCGCGCACGACGCTGGGCTGGAAGGGGCTGATCAACGATCCCCACCTGGACGGCTCGGCCGACGTCAACACCGGCCTGCGGGTTGCCCGCCGGTTGCTGCTCGATGTGCTCGAGCTCGGGCTGCCAGTCGGGTGTGAGTTTCTGGACCCGATCACCCCGCAGTACATCTCCGACGTGGTCAGCTGGGGGGCGATCGGCGCCCGTACGGTCGAGAGCCAGATCCACCGTCAGCTCGGCTCCGGGCTGTCGATGCCGGTCGGCTTCAAGAACCGGACCGACGGCAATGTGCAGGTCGCCGTGGACGCGGTCCGCGCGGCGGCGGCGACCCACGGCTTCGCGGGCATCGACGTCGACGGCACCCCCGCGATCCTGCACACGCTCGGCAACCCCGACTGCCACATCATTCTGCGCGGCGGCAAGGGCGCCCCCAACTACGGACCCGAGTCAGTCAGCTCGGCGCTGGGGCTGCTGCAGGCCGCTGGGTTGCCCGGGCGGCTGATGGTCGACCTCAGCCACGACAACAGCGGCAAGGATCCCGCGCGCCAGCCCGCCGTCGCCGCAGCGGTGGCTGAGCAGATCGCCGCCGGCGAGAATGCGCTGGCCGGTGTGATGATCGAGTCCTTTCTGGTTCCCGGGCGACAGGACCTCGGCGACGGGGAGCTGACCTACGGGCAGTCGGTCACCGACGGCTGCATCGGCTGGGACACGACGGTCGAGGTGCTCGATGCCCTCGCCGATGCCGTCAGCGCGCGGCGCGCCGGCAACCGGTGAGGCGACCTACGTCATGCGGATCGCGATCATCGGCGTCGGGCTGATTGGGGGGTCGGTCGCGCTCGCCGCGCGCGAACGGACCGGGGCGGCGGTGACCGGCGCCGACACGTCCGCTGACGCGCTGGCGCATGCGCTTGACCGCGGGGCGATCGACCACGCCGCCGACAGCCTGGCCGAGGCGGTCTCAGACGCCGAGGCGGTGTTCATCGCCGCGCCGGTCGGCGCGCTGCCCGAGCTCGTCGGGGCCGCGCTGGCGGCCGCGCCGGACGACTGCGTGGTCACCGACGTCGGCTCCACCAAGCGGGCGGTCGTCGCCGCGCACAGCGATCCCCGGTTCGTCGGCGGCCATCCCCTGGCCGGAGCCGAGAACGCTGGCGTGCAGCACGCCCGGGCGGACCTGTTCGAGGGCGCGACCTGGTACCTGACCCCGGGCGCTGGGACCTCGGGGATCCTCTATGAGCGCCTGCACCGGCTGCTGCACGCGCTCGGCGCCCAGCCGGCCGCGATCGACGCCCAGACCCATGACCAGATCCTCGCCGCGGTTTCGCACCTGCCCCACGTGCTCGCCAACGTGCTCGTCTCCCAGGCGGCGGGAACCCTGTCGGCCGGCGGCGAGCAGCTGCCGGCGACGGGCCCGAGCTTTCGTGATGCGACCCGGGTGGCCGGCGCGCCGAGCGCGATCTGGACCGATATCTACCTCTCCAACCGCGATGCGCTGACCACCGAGCTCGACGACGCGATTGCGCGGCTGAGCACCGTGCGCGCCGCGCTGGCGGCCGGTGACGCTGATGCCATCACTGCCTGGAACGATGCCGCCGCCGGTGACCGTCGGCGGCTGTTGGAATCGCAGCTCGCCGGCCGTGAGCTGTTCGAGCTGCGGGCCTCGGTGCCCAACCGTCCCGGCGTGCTGGCCGAGCTGGCGCTCGGGCTGGGCCGCGCTGGGGTCAACATCTCCGACATGGCGCTGCATCCGGCACCGGACATGAGCGAGGGCGTGGTCGCGCTATGGATCGCCGGCCAAGCAGCCGCCGACAAGGCCGAGGTGCTGGTCTCGCAGCTCGGTTTCCCGGTGGCGCGGCCATGAACGCGCGCTTTGGGCCCAACGTCCGGCTGCGCGGGCGGATCACCCCGCCGGCGGACAAGTCGATCTCCCACCGGGCGGCGATCATCGCCGCGATGGCGGCCGAGCCGGTCCAGATTACCGGCTACCTGAACGCCGCTGACACCCGCTCGACGCTGGATGCGGTCAGCCGGCTCGGCGCGATCGTCGAGACGCGGGACGGCGGACTGATGATCCGCGGCTGCGGCCTGCGCAACGCCCAGCCGCCGACCGCGGCGATCGACGTCGGCAACGCCGGCACGCTGATCCGGCTGCTCCCGGGCTGGCTGGCTTTCCAGCGGGGCCACAGCTTCACCCTCGACGGCGACGAGTCGATCCGCCGGCGCCCGATGGACCGGATCGCGGCGCCGCTGGCGGCGATGGGGGCGAGGCTCGAGGCACGCGATGGACGCTTTGCCCCGCTGACGATCCATGGATCGGCGCTGATCGGGATCGAATACGAGCTGCCGGTGGCCAGCGCCCAGGTCAAGTCCTGCCTGCTGCTGGCCGGGCTGGCCACGCGCGCGACGACGATCCTCGAGCCGATCCCGACCCGGGACCACACCGAGCGGATGCTGCTCGCCGCTGGGGCTCCGATCCGCCGCGAGAGCGGGGGCGAGGGCTTTCGCACGATCGTCGGCAACGCCGACGAGCTCGAACCCGAGCACATCACGGTCCCCGCGGACCCCTCGAGCGCCGCGTTTCTGATCGCCGCCGGGATCATCACCCGCGGCTCGCGGCTCGTGCTCCAGGGGGTGGGAGTCAACTGGACGCGCACGGGCTTTCTCCGCATCGTGCAGCGAATGGGGGGAGTGGTGCTCGGCCAGCTGGAGCCGTACGGCAGCTTCGGGGCGCGCGAGCCGGTCTCCGACCTCGACGTCAGCGCGGGGCCGATCGAGGCGACCACGGTGCAGGCCGACGAGGTGCCGCTGGCCATCGACGAGCTGCCGCTCGTCGCGCTGCTCGGCTGCTTTGCCGAGGGGGAGACGGTCGTGCGCGGTGCCGGCGAGCTGCGGGTCAAGGAGTCAGACCGGATCGCCACCGTGGTGGACGGTCTGCGCGGACTCGGGGCCGACATCGAGGCGCTGCCGGACGGCTTCGCCGTCCGCGGCAGCGGCGGCTTGCGGGGCGGCGCGATCCAGGCCCACGGAGATCACCGTCTGGCGATGCTCGGCGCGGTGGCCGGCCTGGCTTCGGAGCAGGGGGTAGAGGTGATCGGGATGGAGGCCGCCGAGGTCTCCTACCCGGGCTTTGCGCGGGACCTCGAAAGCCTGGCCGGCTGATGGTGATCGCGATCGACGGTCCTGCCGGGGCCGGCAAGTCGACCGTGGCGCGTGGCGTGGCCGCCGCCCTGGGCTTCACCTTCCTTGACTCGGGGGCGATGTATCGCTGTGTCGCGCTGGCGGCGTCCGAGCGCGGCGTGACCCCGGCGTCGGTGGCGGACGAGTTGCGGATCGAGCCGTTTGACGGCGTGCGGATCAACGGGCGCGACGTCAGTGCCGAGATCCGCACCCCGGAGGTCTCGCAGGCGGCGTCGCAGGCGGCCGCCGACCCGGTGGTGCGTGAGGCGATGGTCCGCGAGCAGCGCCGCCTGCTGGCCGGCGGCGACTGGGTCGCTGAGGGACGTGATATCGGCACCGTCGTCGCTCCCGGAGCCGAGCTCAAGGTGTTCCTGACCGCGTCGCCCGCCGAGCGGGCCCGGCGGCGCGCTGAGCAGCTCAGCGCTGACCCGGCGACCGTGCTGGCCGAGCTGACGATCCGTGATCAGCGTGACGAGAGCCGCGAGCATTCGCCGATGATCGCGGCCCCGGACGCGGTCAGGTTGGACACCACCGGTCTGAGCCTGCACGAGGTGGTGGACCGGATCGCTGCCCTCGCACGAGCGGCCTGATCGGTTTTGACGACGTCGGCCGGCGCAACCAATCGGGCGATAGCAATGGTGGCCGCACGGGTAAGACAAAGGGAGTGGGAGGTCCATCCCGCTATGCGAGAGGAGAGCCGCATGCCCGATTCAGAAGGTAAGTCCAAGGCCGACGAGGAAGCGCTCCCGCAGTCCCCGCTGCACGCCTACAAAGAGGGCCGCACGGAGGACATGAAGGGAGACGTCGACAAGGTGCTGTCCACTGATCCCGACACTCAGCGCCCGGCGAAAATCGAGGACGACGACGAGCTGGAGCTTCCGCACGAGAAGCATTAGCGGCTGATCGGTCCAGCACCCAGCGCGGCGGCCGACGTTCAACGCCGGCCGCGGCGCTGCCGATCGGATCGCCACGCCTACACTGCGGCCATGAAGGTCGCAATCGTCGGATATCCCAACGTCGGGAAGTCCTCGCTGCTCAACCGGCTCACCGAGACGCGGGAGGCGGTCGTGCACGAGCGGTCCGGGATCACTCGGGATCGCAAGGAGGTGCGCACCGAGTGGAACGGGCGCATGCTGACGCTGATCGACACCGGCGGAGTCGATCTCGAGGATCGCGACGCGCTCGCCGCTCAGATCCAGGCCCAATCGCGCGCGGCGCTCGCTGAGGCCGACGTGGCCGTGCTCGTCGTCGACGCCCGGGCCGGGATCCGTCCCGGCGACGAGGAGATGGCCGATCTGCTGCGCCGCGGCCCGCTGCCGGTGCTGGTGGCGGCAAACAAGGTCGACACCGTCGCCGACATGCCGCTCGCGGCCGAATTCTTCCGCCTCGGCTTCGGCGACCCGATCCCCGTCTCGGCCGCCCAGGGTCTGGGCACCGGCGACCTGCTGGACCGGATCACCGCCCTGGCCCTGGGCGCCCCGGACGACCCCCAGGACGATGACCGCGTCCGCCTGGCCGTGATCGGCCGCCCCAACGTCGGCAAGTCCTCGCTGGTCAACCGCTTCGCGGGCTCTGAGCGGGTGATCGTGTCCGATCTGGCTGGCACGACCCGGGACGCGATCGACCTGCCGTTCGTCTACCGGGATCGCGAGATGGTGCTCGTGGACACGGCCGGGATCCGCCGCCAGGCCAAGGTCGGGGATTCGGTTGAGTACTACACGGCGCTGCGCTCGCGGCGAGCCGCCGAGCGCGCGGACGTCGCCCTGGTCGTCTGCGACGCCCGCGACGGGGTGACCACCCAGGACCTGCGGGTCGCCGAGCTGGCGATGAAGAGCGGCTGTGCGACGGCGCTGGTGCTCAACAAGTGGGACGTGGCCGAGAACGTCGACCTCGACCACGAGCGCGCCCACGTCAACCGCAAGCTGCGCCTGCGTCCGCGGGTGCTGACCGCCAGCGCCCTGACCGGCCGGCACGTCGATCGGCTGCTCGTGGAGGCGACCGCGCTGGCGGACCGCAGCCGCACCCGGATCCCCACGCCACAGCTCAACCGCTTCCTCTCTGAGGTCACCGCCGCGCGCCAGCCGCCGGTGGGCAACGGGGGCAAGGGCGCGTCCTCAGGTCACCGTCTGCGTCTGCTGTTCATGACCCAGACGGCCGAGCGCCCGCCGCGCTTCTCGATCCAGGTCAACTCGCGGGCCCGCGTGACCCGCGACTACGCCTACTACCTCGAGAACCGCCTGCGGGAGCGCTACCGCCTCGAGGGCGTGCCGGCGATCATCGACTTCGTCGCCCGCAACGAACGTCGCTCCACCGGCGCCCGAGGGGCAGCGGCTTGATGTAGTCCTGACGTGCTTCGGATCCTCGCCTCGGTCTCGCACCTTCCGCACGATTCCCCGGGGCGCACCGACACCCCGGAACGAGAACGCGAAGTCGGCCTCGGCCGCGGTGTCGAAGTCGACCGTCCCAACCCCGAGGAAGCGCTCGAACAGCGACTGGCTCAGGTTGACGTTCTGGACCCGTTCCAGCCGCGTCTGGTGCATGTCCCGGGAGAGCAGGCCGGTCTCGATCGTCAGCCGCTGGTCGGTGATCGAGTAGGTGGTCTGGACCCGCCGGAGCTGGCCGAGCGCGATCAGCCCCACGAACGCCACCAGCACGACCACGACGATCCAGCCGGCCTCCACGTGACCGTCGAGGATCGCGGTGAGAATGCCGGCGATCGAGCCGGCCACCACGCTCGCCAGCAGGCCCTTGAGGTAGAACGCGGTCATCGATCGCCAGGACGGATGACCATGGAAGAAGATCGCTTCGCCAGGCTCCGGATCCACGGTGAAGCAGGCTATCGGGCTCCCGCCGGGCAGCCAGACGCCATCCTGCGGGCGGTCTAGATTCGTTCTCGCCGTGGTGAACCTGTCTCCGGATCCCCGCCATACCGAGCTGCCGCGATGATCGCGCGCGTCCAGCCGCTGACCCGCACGCGCGCGGTTCGCGGACCGTTTGACTACCGGCTGGGCGAGCACCACGGCGAGGTGGGGGTGGGTTCGCTGCTGCGAGTGCCGTTTGGACATCGCCGGTCCCTCGGGGTCGTGGTCGAGCTCGCCGAGCGCTCCGAGCTCGAGCCCGAGCGGCTGGCCGAGCCCGAAGCGGTGCTGCCCGGCTCGATACCACCCGATCTGGTCAGCCTGGCCGGCTGGATGGCCCGCGAGTACTGCTCCACAC
>JALYZB010000509.1 GCA_030945945.1 Actinomycetota bacterium
GTGTCCGCGCGCGGAGCCTGCATTGCCGCTCATGCAGCCACGCCCGGACAGCTCGCGACGTGGCTGCTGTAGCGAAATGCCCGTCCGGCAACTGGTTCGCTCGCCCGCTCGAATCGGTAAACCCTCAGAAACCGAACCCCCTCTTAAACTCTCGGGGTGATGTGCTCTTCACGAAACCGGCTTTAGGTGGTCAGGCCTGTGCGGTCGTCGGTCGCGGGGATGATCTTCGCGTCGTTCTTCGGGACGACGAGCGGGCTCTCCCCAAGGTGTCGCTAGTGGGCGCCTGGGCGTATGTGGCCGGTTTCGTAGGCGAGGACGACGGCTTGGACGCGGTCGCGAAGGTCGAGCTTCATGAGGATGCGGGCGACGTGGGTCTTGATGGTCGTTTCGCTGAGTACGAAGGTTTCGGCGATTTCGGTGTTGGATTTTCCGCGTGCCATCAGGTCGAAGACTTCGAGTTCGCGGGGGGTGAGCTCCTGGAGCTGGGCTGTCGCGTCCTGCGGCCGGGGTTGGAGGCGGACGAATTCCTCGATCAGGGCTCGCGTTACCGAGGGGGCGAGCAGGGCATCGCCGGCGGCGACGACGTGGATCGCCGCGAGGAGTTGCTCGGTCGGCGCGTCTTTGACCAGGAATCCGCTGGCTCCGGCGCGCAATGCCTCGTACACGTATTGGTTGCGGTCAAAGGTGGTGAGCATGATGATCTGGGTGAGCCGCTCGCCGTCTTGCAGTATCTGCCGTGTGGCCTCAAGTCCGTCGAGGCCGGGCATGCGGATGTCCATGAGCGTGACGTTCGGGCGTAGCTCCCGGGTCAGCGCGACAGCTTCGTGGCCGTCCTTGGCCTCCCCGACGACGTGTATGTCGGGCTCGGCGTCGAGGATCATCCGGAACCCGGCCCGGACGAGCGCCTGGTCGTCGGCGATCAGGACCGAGATGCTCATCTGCGGCTTCGTGGTGTTTTTGAGCGCGTCGTGGCGATGCGCGCCACGGTAGCCGTTGTCATAGTGGTTCGCCTCATCCTGGGGCAGGAGGTGGGATCGCTCGGCAGGATGATGCGGCACGGGTCGCGGCGGTCTAGGGTGGGCGCATGCTGCGACTGACTGCACTGCAGCGAACGGGTTTTTTGCGGAGCACGCCGCGCGTGGATCTGGTTGCGGCCTTCGGGTTGCTGCTGTTGTCGATGGCATTGGCGGTCAGCACGGGCGCCCCTGAGAAGGGTGTGACTCTGACGGTGGTCGCGGTTGCTTTGCTCTGGCGCACGCGCGCGACTCTGGGAGCGCTTGCCGGTGTGAGCATTGGCGCGCTGCTTGGCAATCTGCTGAGTGGCGATGTGGTGCAGTGCGGGGTGGTGCTGCCGGCCGTGATGTTGATGGCGTTCGCGGTCGCGGCTCGCTGTGAGGCGCGTGTCGCGCAGGGCGCAGGTGCGCTGCTGTTGGTAGTAACGGTCGTTCAGTCGGCCGGTGATCCGCTGCTGCGGTTTGCCGATAATGCGTTTCTGGTGCCAATGGTCGCCGCCATGTGGGCCGCGGGGCGACTGGTCCGCTCGCATCATCAGATGAGCTCGGAGCTGGATCGGCGCTTGCGCGAGCTTGTGCGTCGACGGGCGGAGCGAGCCGGGGTCGCGGTGGAGCTCGAGCGTGCGCGGGTAGGCAGCGAACTACAGCGAGTCGTCACGGCGGGCGTTGGCGAGATCGTGCGCCACGCACGGATCGGACGGGCGGCGCTCCCCGATCACCCAGAGACGGCACGCGGCGAGTTTGTCGCGGTCGAGCGCTCGGGGCGGAGGGTGCTGAACGAGATGCGTGACCTGTTGGGTGTGCTGCGCGCTCCGGATGAAGGACTGGTGCTCGCGCCGGCACCCAGGCTCGAAGAGCTGGGTGAGCTGGTCGCCGCTGCCCGGGCACGCGGCATGGACGTGGAGTTGGCGTGTCACGGACGCGCGCGTGAGCTCCCGCCCGGGCTGGACGTCTCGGCGTACCGAATCGTCGAGACCGCGCTGGGTTCAGCACCGGGCTCGCCGGTATCCGTGCGAGTGCGCTACGGCACTCACGATGTCGAGTTAGAGGTCGTGTCCACGCTCTCGGAGCCCAATCACGAAGAGGCGCTTCCGGATGGCCTGTTGCCGATGCGCGAGCGGGTCGCGCTGTACGGCGGAGCTATGCACGCTGGAGTTCAACCTGACGGCACATTCGCGCTGCGGGCGCGGCTCCCGATCGGGGCGGCGCGTGCCTGAGCATTACACGCCGCGATTTGCCGAGCGCTTCTCGGGGGTGTCGGCTCGTGCGACGACGATGCCGCCCGAGGTAACCGACACAATCATAGGAGCGATATTGGCCGTGGTGGCACTTGCTGAGGTGATGCCCGATCTGAGCGGCTTGGCCACGACGATCGTGACCGTGGTCGCGATCGCAGCGCTGGCCGGTGGTCTGCGATGGCGCAAGCGCCATTCGTTCTTGCTCGCGCTCGCCGCAGTCGCGATCGTCGTTGTTCAAGACGCGCTAGGAGGTCGCGCGACCCAGGCTGACGCAGTCTTACTCGCCTATCTTTTGTTCGCCTACTCGGTCGGTGCGCACAGCCAGCGCCGGATTGCTGTGATAGGGCTGGCCGCGCTCATCGGGGGCCTGTTCGCCGATGAGGTGCTCAGCCCGGATGCGGGAACGTTCTCAGCTGTCTCCCCGTTGGTGACGTGCATCCCGGCATGGTTCGTTGGCCGGGTCTTGCGCGTCCGGCGCGATCTCAGCCGGCAGCTCGTCGATCGCGCGGGCGAGCTTGAATCCGAACGCGAACAGCTGGCCGAGCTGGCCGTCGCCGCCGAGCGCGCGCGTATCGCCCGAGAGCTGCACGACGTCGTCGCCCACAGCGTGAGCCTCATGGTGATCCAGGCCGCCGCCGGACAGCGGGTCGTCAATGCGGATGCCGACGCCGGTGCCGGCGCCTTTGACGCGATCCTCGACGCCGGTGAGCAAGCTTCGGCAGAGCTGACGCGCTTGGTCGGACTGCTCGACTCCGTGGCGGCGGACACCGCCACGTCTGAGCCTGGACTCGCTCGACTCGACGAGCTGGTCCGCCACGCTGAACAGAACCGCATGCAAATCACGCTGAACGTCAAGGGCGGCCAGATGCTTCCCGCTTCTGTCGACGCTGCCGCCTTTCGGATCGTCCAAGAAGCGATCACCAACGCGGTCAAGCATGCCGGCCCCGGGAAGCTGACCGTGAGCGTGGAACATGTCCACGGGCAGCTCGAGCTCGGGATTCTCGACGAAGGCCGTACGGCCCCGGACGTCGCAAGCCCTGCGAGTGGTGGCCACGGCCTGCAAGGCATGCGGGAACGCGTCGAGCTGCTTGATGGCAAGCTCGAGGCAGGACCACGTGCCGACGGCGGCTGGGCGCTACGAGCGACCCTCCCGCTGGGCCAGCTCGCAGCAATCTCCGCCGGTCCGCAGCACAGTTCACCGTAACTCAGAGAAGCGGACGGAGCCTCGTACGCGCTCCGACGCCGGTAGGGACTGTGAACCGCACTCCGTCCTGAGCACGGTCCTTCTCGAGGATGACAGCAGGATCATCATCGCGGCCGACGACACGACCGACGGCTCCACTTAGCCTCTTACATGTCAGTCCAGAACGCGTCAGCAGTGGGACAGTAAGTCACTGCGTGCGCTTCACCACCGACACTTGTCATCACCTGGGCGCGACCGGCGCCCAAGACTCGCTAAGAGGAGGTCGCCGCATGTCCAGTACGCTCACCCGCCCCGCCGCAACGATCGCCAGACAGCCCCGCGCGGGACTTGCGCTCACCCTCGCCGTGCTCGCACTGCCCGGAGTCAGCATCGCTTGGGCACTGCCCGCCGGAGGGCTCTGGATCGGCGTACCGCTCGCCGTGACAGCCCTCACCCTAGCTATCCGCGCGCGCCGTGAGCAGCCCGCCGGCACCGTCCGGCCCACCGCGGCGATCGTCATCTCGGCGACCGCCCTCGCCCTCATCCCCGTATGCGCCCTGTTCTTCGTGTGAGCAAGACGCCACGCACAAGTCCGCGACGCGCTGGACCAGCACTCCCTGCCGGTTCCGCGGCAACACATTTGCCCGCCACACCTTCCAAGCGAGGACACTGAAATGACCAAGCTCACGACAGCCCGGACTCGACGAGACGCCGGTGACCACCATCCTCGGTTTCCCCACCCACATCAAGGCTGTCGCGGTCGCGGCGCAGTGCGATTGCTTGCGTTGGCCGCCGCCGCCGCGCTTGCGCCGACGATGGCGGTCGCAGCGTCGAGCTCCCCGGGCCGCGAAACGATCGCCGTCACTGACCACGCGATCAAGCTTCCGCACAGTGGGCTGCACTCCGGGATCAACTCGATCCGAATCCTGCCATCTGGACACCAGGTTCATCATCTCGTGTTCTGGCGGCTAGAGGCGGGGGTCGGCTATGCGCGCTTCGACGCGGTGCTGCGGTCGAACACTGGTAACCCGGAACAGCTGTCCTCGATCGAAGGGGGTAACGGCCCAGTCCCGCCCGGCACGACACTGGATCTGTACCTAGTGCTACCGGCGGGCCATTACGCGATCACCGACCTCGTACACGACAACGTCAGCACCGAGATCCACACCACGGTCGCCAAGGCAAGAACGCAGCAGGCACCTCCGCGCAGCATCGGCACCGTCGATGCCAGGCGCGGTGTGGACCGCTACCGACTCTCACCCGGATTCGGCCAGCCCGGGGTGTACAAGTTTCGCAACCTGGACCCTGACACGCATGAGGTCGCGGTCGTGCGGCTCGCGCCCGGCAAGACGGTCCGGGACCTGATCAACTGGGCCAAGCACCCCGCCGGTCCACCTCCCGCGACACCCGTCGGCGGCTTCGGTGCCTTGCACGGGCACGGCCACGGATGGTTCGTCCTGCCTCGCCTCCCGCACGGACACTACGCCTTTGCCTGCTTCATCTCTAACGCGATGGGAGTATCGCACCTCGCGATGGGGATGGCCGCCGGGTTCACCCGCTAAACACACCCGCCACGACGCACCTCAGACGGGATCGCGCGATCAATCACGCGGTCCCGTCACGGCGTCGAGCTGCGCCCGACGGCTCGCATCCGGCGGTGCGGGCCGGTCGCTGACGTTGTCGCTTCCTTCCTTTGCACGGACTGCGGGTGCCACGGCGGACCCGCCAGAGCCATTCGCCGCACCCGTTTGTCGCCCAGGCGGCCATGAATGATGGGCTGTCGCTTCCGGTCGTGGCGGCCCCAAAGCAGACGTCCTGTGTCAACCCCTGGGTGAGTTAGTAGATGTGGGCGTCGTTGTCGAGCGGTGCGTGTTGCCCTCGTGAGCGGCTGGCTTGGCGGCGACGCCGAGCATCCGTCGGTAGCGGCGAGGTCGGTCACCGGCCCTGAGTGGGTTGGAATGGTGACGGTGATGTGTCGCTGCAGAGCACGGTGGCGCGCGGGGTCATGTGGCACCCCGTCTTGCCAGCAGTGCCACATGATTCGAGACCAGGCCCGGCCGACGGTCCGCAGCGCGCGGGGTGGTCATGCCCGCGGGCGCGAGCTGAGGCGTTGAGGTCTTGGGCCCATGGGTTGGTGCGGCGGGTGGTGTCGGGCAGTGTGCAGAACGCGGAGCGCAGGCGCTTGTTGTAGCCCCAGCGAAAGGACGCGTTCTTGCGTTTCCCGGACTGGATCGCGACGGCCGCTTGGCCGGCGTCGCCGGCCAGCGCGTCTCGGGCCGGGTAGCGGGCACGGCAGTCGCCCATCTCAGCCAGTAGCTCAGCGGCGGTGATCACGGCGCCTTTGAACAGCGAGAGGAACACATGACCGTCAGGATGCTCACGGATCGCTATGGCGATCTGGTGCTCGAGCTCGGTGATCGGCACGTTCAGCGTTCTGATCCTTATGACCAGGCCTAGCACCAGCTGACGGCGAGCCTGAGCTCTGTCTCGCCGACGCGTCCTTCCGGGGCACTGCGGAGCTTGACGAGCAGCTGCGCGGGTTTCTGACGGCCGGAGTACCGCTCGCGGGCCAGGAACGCTGCCAGTCGCGCCTCGCCGAGCCCGCGCGCATCGGCGGGGCTGGGGTAGCGCTCCAGGAACGCCAACGACGTCCGGCCGTTGAGGTCGCTAAATATGCCCAGCGGTCCGGGCCAAAACCGCTAAAGCTCGGCACGCAACTGGTTAGTCAGTGCGGTCCGGGCGCAGACCAGGTCTTCCCGGCCGCGGGTCAGCGCCTGCAGCGCTTTGGTCTGATCGCTACCGGGCTCTAAGACCCGGAAGCGGTGATGTTCGGTGCGCGCCAGCTCGCAGATCACGAACGCATCAAACCGATCGGACTTCCCGCCCGAGACCCGGAACCGATCACGGGACGCCGCGAGCTGGTTCCGGTGCAACGGCAAGACTCGCAGCCCGGCGTCCAGCCGCCGCTTGACCAACAACCCGTCCGGACGCTCGATCGCGACCAGCTCAAACCTCGAACCGCACCAGCGTTCGGCACAACGACCGCAGCCCTTGCTCGTCGTGCGCGAACGTGGCAGCCAGCAGCCTGCGGCCTTCCGCGACGAGCACGTCGTGCTTCTCAGACGCCCAATCCACCCCGGCATAAACGCCATGTGTGACTACCTCTCCTTGGTCTGGACACTTCACAGCGCCCCGACCAAGAGCTACCGTTACGGATGCTCATAGACAGGCCCTCCAACACGGGAGCTAACGTCCGGTTGCCGCTCAGCGGCACCTCACCACCGCCGGGAGGGGCTGGTCTGCCTTTGGCCCTGGCGCGGGCCAGCCATCTCGGCCCTCTCCCGACGGCGGTCAAGGCAACACCAAGGTTGACCTATGAGCCACCTCGACCCAGGCGCCGACGTCGGATCTGGTGACCGAATCTTTGTTAGGGAGCAGAAGCCCGCGGAGCGGGACCAGGGCGTCGACGGCGCCGGTCAGTTATCGCTCGGGTGGACCGACGCGAGACCCGAGGTGATCTCTGCGGCCGGTCGTGCTAACTGATGCTCGCTAGATGACTCCGGCTATCGACAGCATGCCCAAACCGACCAATGCCAGCCCCACGAGGTCGACGCGACCCAAGCCGTCACCGAGCGTCAGCGTCGCAATCTTCACCACCAACCGAGTATTCGCAGTCCAGCGATGATTAACGGCCATTAGCGCCAATCCTATGACCACCCCTGCAACCCGTTCCCGACTCATGATGACCAGAACTGCCAAGGGCAAGGAGCGCCGCTCCGAGGACCAGATGCAGCGCGTTCACGGTCCAATGGTTCCCAGACCCGGCTCCGCGGACGCAGAGACCGGTACATCGGCGCGCTTTAGGCCTCGTCCTCAGTAAAGGCGCTGGGCGAACCGACGCTTGACCGCCTAACGCTACTCCCGCATCGTCGCCCGGCGGGAAGCGTGGGCGACTGTCGCTTTGATTGCCACGAACCTAGGAGCGGAAGTTTCGGCAGACCCGGCCGCCCGCCCGCCGGCCTCGTCCGGGGCGAGCGGTTGGCTGGAATCAGAGGGCGAGTCCGGCGGTGGCTGAGATCGTCGGCTGTTGGCGCGATCGGACGGCGTCGATGATCTCGCTGGGATGAATGCCCTGTAGATAGGTCGAGATCGTCCCGAGGTCGGTGTGGCCGAGCTGGCGTTGGATGATGTTGACCGCGACGCCCTCGCGCGCGAGCTCGACGGCGTGGGCGTGACGTAGCTGGTGGGGCGCGAATCGGCGTCTGACCCCGGCGTCGGCTGCGAGGTGCCGCAGTTCGGCGCGGGCGGATGTGGCGGCCCACGCCCGGCCGCGGGTGGGTCCGTCGATCACGCAAACAGCGGACCGACCGCAGCATGATGCGGTGCGCCAGCCATGCGTTGAGCTGCTCGAACCCGAACCGGTCCATCCCGGCCTCGTGGCGTTTATCGCCTTTGCCGTGACGGATGAGCAGCGACCCGCGGTGCTCGTCGATGTCGGTTTCGCGCAGCGCGAGCGCTCCAGAGACCCGCAGACCGCCGCGCCACAGCACAGCGATCAGGGCGCGGACCCTGAGGCCGTGGCGGTCACTGCCGGCTTGGCGCATGACCTGCACGATCTCCTCCGGCCGCGGCGGATCAGGCGGATACCGCATCCCTTTGTTGCCGGGCGCGCGCCCGGTCAGAAACCCAGGCGTAGTGACGGGCGACCTACGCCGACCGGCTGCATCCACACGCACCATTGAATCAGACATCGCCGGCTCCTCTCAGAGCATGACTACCCGGCCAACCCCGGGCACGGTAAGCAATCCTCTGCTCAAACCAGCGTCGATGAGTACCCCGCGCCGATGCTGCTGCTTCTGGGGCACCGCGGAGCGAAGCGGAAGTCAGACCGAAGCTCGGAAAGCCCTGTCCCGCGACCGGTCGTTCGTGGATCCAGAAGCGCGGCGGACTTCGTCCGGGACTTCTGTTCACTGGCGACCGTTAGCAATGAACGTGCAAGCACCTGATGCGCGGTTGTGGCGAGAGACAGGGAAGTCGCCGCTGGGCGGGTTGCGTCCCTGCTTTCCTTGGGGCGCGAGCAACCCTCGTTTTCGTGCTGCTGCTGCAATCGGCCGTGAGCTGCAGCCCGATCACAGAGTGCCGGACTGGCGACGACCAGGAGCGGTGCGCGGCGCCACGAGTCGGCTCGGACGCCTGGATCATGCGACAGACAGCGCGCGGGGGCACCGTGCTGAACTCCTGTTCTGCCAAAGCGTGGCGTACGCGGGATGCTGAGCTGTGCGTCGCGCTTTCGCGGCACGAGGGCGGAGCACTGCGGCCGACCGCCAGTCTTTGACCCAGGGAGCCAGTCATCGGGGTCGAGGCGTCAGGCCTCGCGTCTGAGACGGTCGGCGATTGAGGCTCGCACCCCAGAGCTCGTCGGCCGGGATCCATATAGCTTTAGTTGCCGCGCTCGCCTATCGCTACCGGCGTTGATGACGTCGCGAAGGACGCAGAAAATACGGCGCCGGGGCCGTGTAGGTATGTCGTTGCCTGTCCGGTTGTGTAAAACGCCCCGCTCGGCGTCGAGATGACTGCTGAGTAGCTTTGGGGTGCGGCTGGGAGGGTGCTGATGAAGCCGGGAATATCCAGGCAGTCAACCTGGGCGGCGCCAGAGAAACGGTTTGCTCCTGCCACAAGCCCTGTCGGCGACTTGATGACAAAACCAGTGGTGGCGCGCGTGACGTTCGAAAACTGCGAACCGGACAGGCGCGGACCGAAGCTCACAGTGCCCCGCTCAGAAAAGGTTCCCGGATAGGGTCCCGATGCTGGGCCAGTCGCTACAAAGGAAACCGTTCCCGAACCGTCGGCGTTGCAGGCTCGAGATGTCACGGTCACCGCACCCAACTCAGGGAACGGTTGTGCCAGGTCTGTTTGAGCGTAGAGGAACTCCCCAGCCAACGAGGCCGGCGGCACGGTCGCTGCGCGTGCGGCTGATCCGACGAGCATCAAGACGAGGAAGCAGGCCGCCGAACCCCCAACAAGTGCCCGACGAGAAGGAACATTAGGCATGGACACTTGGCCCCCATTGTGTTGTGCCTCGGTTGCCGGTCCAGGCGACGGGGTAAGAACTCTGTTCGCGACCCTGATTACTTTCGACCGATTTAGCGACAGGCGGCGAAGACAGCGATGGCGGCGATCCCGGCTGGGAGGCGTTGTCCTAGTCTTGGCATCTTGTGTCCGTGTTCGCTGTATTTGCGAACAGGCAGCTTCGCCAAGCCGGTCAGACGACGCGAGTCGCTCATCCTTCACGAGTGAGGCGGACGCGCGTGGGTCGGTCTCACCTTCCTCGCCGGACCTGTCGCACAACGCTGGCGAAGGAGAAACGGCGAGCGTCGGAAGACCGGGCGCGCCAGTAACCCTAGGGTCGACACCGAACGCAAGCTTGTCGCATTCGGGTAAGCGAACCCGCTGGGGCTCATCAGCCCCGACGGAAGCGCGTGCGTACAATCCTGCCAGTTCAACACAGGTGCGGTACATGGTCAGCCTCTCGTGAGATGCCGCGTTGTAGCCGGGGCATCGTGGTTCTGTGCGTGGATCGGGTCTCGCGGTAGTTTCTGCCTGGGCGCGAGTTGGTGGATCTTCGCCGAGGACGACGTTTTGCCGGCCCGGCCCGTCGTGCGTTTAGCTGGCCGGCAGACGTATGCGGAAGGTGAAGTGGTCTCCGCTCGGGCGTTGGTCGTCGATGACCGAGCCGGTAGCTCTCGCATATCTGCCTGTGCCGCCGATTATGGCTTGGCTGTAGACACCGGTGGGGCCGGGTAGCACGAGCTGGACCATGAGCTCACCGCTGGGAAGGATGTATGCGCCCGTGCAAAGGGACCGCCGGTCGAACAGGTACGTACACATCGCGGCGTCGCTTCCGATGACTCTGCCGGAAGCGTTGAGGAGTTTCTCGGTGAAGATGAGAACGTCGCCTGGAGATCGGCCAACGGGCGGGTTATCAACGTAGCTGGCGTGCTGGAGCTTGGAGCGTAGGTGAAGAGTGATCGAGGCCGGGTTGCTCTGCGCGGCTGCGGTTCCGGAGCCTACGAGGGCGGTAGCGATGATGGCGAGCGAGACAAGTCGTTTCATGGCTGCTCCTTTCATGGCTGCTCCTTTCATGCGGGGCAGTGTCGCGGCGATCCGCGGTCCTGTAAATCGTGGGATCCCGCACGTTTGTTCCGGCGATCTGGGCTGTGCCGGGTTGGCCTTGCGCTGGGGGGCACGCTCTTTGCGTAATAACCGGCGATAAAGGTCGCGTGCCTTTCGGCATGAGTCGGACGGGGGCATCTCTCAAAGGCCGGGACCTCGTGGGGGGCTCGGCATGGTGGTCGCGTCGTTGGTGAGGCTCGGGGTCCTGAGTCGGCGCGATTGCCCGGCCAATGGAACGCAGAGATGGGCGCGCCCGGCCGGTCACGCACAGACGCGCGTTCCGGTGCTGGACGCAGCCGCAGGCGCTCCTCATTAGTCAAAGCAGTAGCGCTGAGATGTACCTCTCGGTTGTAATCCTGGCCGAGTCCAGAGGTCAGCGCAAACCGCCATCAAGAAACAGGGACTGCCGCGGTCGGCTCGTGGCGGACACCCGGACTCTTTTCTGCCGAAACGCTCGTGTCAGCTGCCGGCCTGATCAGGCGCCGGTCTTAGCGCCGGACTCCGAGGTGGACCCGGCCGGTCTCGCAGCAAACTTCGCGGCGAGCTGCGCACGCGATTTGACGTCCAACTCCCGGTAGACCTTGGTCAGATGGGACTCAACGGTGCGGAGGCTCATGAACAATGTGCTGGCGATTTCGCGATTGCTCAGTCCCGCCGTTACGAGCTCAGCGACTCGCTGCTGGGCGGGAGTGAGCCCCTCTGTGGCCGTCGCCCGGCGCAGGCCGATACGGCCGAGTTCGTCGCGGGCTCGGGCCTGCCACATGGCGGCGTTCAATCCCTCTAGGCGCGCCAACGCGTCGTCAAGCGAGCGCTTAGCGGCACTCTTGCGCTTGGCCCGACGCTGCAGCGTGCCATGCTCGAGCAGGGTGCGGGCAACCTCGAGCGGCAGCGGGCGCCGCTCATGCTCGGCGAGCGCCGCCTCCATCGCGACGACCCCGGCGGAGGTGTCCCCGCGGGCCGCGACCAGCAGACCGTTGCACCGATGGGCAATCGCGACGGCATTCGGGTTCGCTGACGCGCGCGCGCGGTCGAACAGATGATCCAGGATCCGCTGCGCATCGTCGAAGCGTCCAAGAGCGACCAGCGCCTCGATATCGACTGACCAAAAGGGCAGAGTGAGCGACCCGACGAAGCCCGAGGCTCCTCCGACCATCTTCTCGCGCAGCGCTGGCAAACGCGCGTGCGCCGCGAGCGCCTCGCCGGTCCAGAGCTCGACCGCAGCGACGATTGCGCTCGAGAAGGCTGCGATGAAGTGGTCGCCGATTCGGGTCGCGACGTTGATTGCCTCCTCGGCGTGTTCACGAGCCGCCTTGAGGTTGCCGTGGCGCACGGCGATGAAACCTTGGAGCCAGAGTTGGTAGGACTCGGCCTGCTCGTCGGCAAGCTGAAGGCCGGCGTCCATCTGTTCGCGGGTGTGCCGCTCGGCGGCGGCTGTGTTCCCTGCCTCCCATTCCAGATGCGCGAGGTGGAAGAGCAGGGCGCTGCGGTCGTACTCGTCGCCCTGCTCGACCGCTGTCGCAAGCGAACCCTCGAGCAGCGGGCGTGCGGCATCCAGGTCATCGGACCAGAGCAGCTGATTGCCAAGTGACGTGCTCGGCCGTCGGTACGGTGACAGCTGCCCGGCATGCCGCTCGGCCGCGATCGCCCGAGCCATCAGGTCGCGCTGAACGCCATCGCCGCTGAAGAAGGCGGCGATGCCTGCGCCGGACAGCGCTTCGGCCAGCAGCCCGGGATCTTCGGCCTGCTCGGCTAGCCGCACCGCCGCCCGGACATGGGTCATGCTGACGGTCTGATCCCCTCGGTTGCCCCACACTTCGGCCAGCAACAGCTCAATCTCGGTAGCGATCCGGAGATGCCCGCCGGTCTCGGCTAGCGCCTGCTCAAATAGAGCGGTGGCGGCCTCGAAGTTGTCAGTGCGGATCTGTGCCAGCTGTTTGAGCGCGCGAGCGCGGATAGGACCACTAGGGAGGTGGGTGAGCAGGCGTTCGAGCAGGACGCGCGCCCGCGCGAGGTCGCCGCCTGTCCAATGCTGCTCAGCGGCGGCCACGGTGCGCGACCATCGCGCCTCCTCGGCATCGGCCGGGGTCAGCCGGCACGCCTGCTCGAGCAGGCGTGCAGCGACTTCCGGTGCACCACGCTCAGACGCGTGCTCGCCTGCGCGTTCCAGCGTCAACGCGAGCTGGCGAGCTGGCGCCTCAGCTCCGAGCGCGAGGTGTTGGGCGTGCTGCACCTCGTCGAGGACGACCTCTGCGAGTAGCCGGTGGATCTCACGCCGGCGCGCGGCTGGCGTGCGCGAGTAGTGAGTCGAGGCCAGTAGCGGGTGGGTGAAGCTGAGGCGGTCCCCGACGATGTCGATTACGCCGGCACGCTCCGCGCCGTCAAGATCCGCGAGAACAAACTGCGGCAGCACCGCCTGGATCAGCGCGATGGTCGGGTCGGACATCGCGGCGACCACCAAAAGCGGGTCGCGGGCACGGGGGTCGAGTTCGTCCAGTCGCTTGGCGATCGCGTCGACAAGCGTGCGCGGGACCGGTAATGAGCCGTCGGCAGCCCCGGTGGATCCGGTGGCCTGAAGTTCGCGCGCGATCGCCAGCGCGTAGAGCGGGTTGCCGCCCGAAGCGTCAAAGACGCGTCGTAGCGTTGGGCCTGGGACCGGGCGGCCGATGGTGGACGCAATCAAATCCTGGATTGCGTCCAGACCCAGCGGCGCAAGAATCCGCTCCCGAAGCCCGGTGGTGAAACCCCGGGCGAGCTCGGGCCACAGTGGCCCGTCGGTCGCAGGCCGACAGACCACGAGGACGCCGACCGGCTCGGTTTTCAGACGGCACAGGGCGAATGCGAGCACGCGCGCTGACGGGCGATCCAGCCACTGTTCGTCATCGATCACGACCAGCAGCGGCGCCTCGGCAGAAAGCGCGCGAAGCAATCCGAGCACTGCTCTTGGAAGGGCAAGCGGGTCTGTTGGTGCCAGCGCGGCGTCCTCTGCGTACAGGGCCGTCAGCAGCGCCCGGCGCTGAGGCTCCGGCAGCCCCGCCAGCGCTTCGTCCGGCGGATCGTCGAACAGATCCCCGAGACCCGCAAAGGCCAAATCAGTGTCTGGTTCGGTGGGGGTGGTGACAGCGGTCCTGTGGCCGCGCTGCCGTGCGCTCGCGACTGCGTCGCGCAACAGCGACGTCTTACCTATACCCGGGGCGCCCTCCAAGCCCAGGCCCACCGGACCGCCGGGGATCGCGTCAAGCAGGTGCTCGATCTGCGCGCTTTCCTCGTGTCGCCCTAGCAGCCCCGTGCACGGAAGGTTACAAACGTGCGGGATCCCACGATTTACGGCGGCCGTTCCGCGACCTACGTTGTGCGCAACAACGAAGGCCAGCCGGTAATGGCAACACCCCCGGCTAACGACCGACTCGGACTTGACCGAGCACACCACCCTCAGGAGGTCATCAGATGCGCCCGCGTACCTGCACGCACATGCTCGCTGCTGTCGCAGCAACCACGGCCCTCACGGCCGCGCCCGCGGCGGCGAAATACGACGGCGGCCGCAGTCCGTTGCCGACGCCGCGCGCGTTCGTCCAACACACGAACAGTTCGCCCGACTGGGCCCTGGTCGGCCTCGCGGCTGGCGGCGGCGCGACGCTGCTCGCAACTGGTCTCGCGACCTCGCGAAAGCGCGGCCGGCATGACGCGTCGGCGACCCGGGTCCGTATCGCGGGTGGCTCCTAACGCAGCCACGCGGCGGAACCGCAGGTGCCGGACGCTCCGGGTTAGAGAGGAGGCGCGACCGCGTGCTGCTTGTCGACGGGTATGTCCGGACCGGCAGCCAGGGCCCGTGGAGCACGGCACGATCGTCTGTTGACCGTCGGCGGATCACGAACTGGACGGCCGTTCGGGGCTGGCGCCTGGCGCGCATCTTTGAGGACCGCGCGCCAGGCCACCGGGAGAATCCGGGCCCGGGCCTGCGCGATGCGTTGGGGCGAATCGAGTCTGGAGAGAGTGACGGCATCGTGACCACCAGCCTCGACCAGATCGGCGATTCGCTGGGCGAGGTGCTCGACGCGCTCGAGCGCATCCAAGCTGCCGGAGGTACGTTCGCGAGCGTCGGCGACGGCATCGATCTGAGCACCGCGGCCGGGCATCTCATCCTCCGCGTCCTGGTGTCGGTGACTGGCTGGTGGCTGCCTTGACGCAGCACCCGCGCATCGAGAACACTCACACCTGCAGCCCACGACGGAGGGTCGACAACGGGGAGTGGGTGAGATTGAGGCGCAGCATACGTTTCGTCGCGGTGATGGCGGGGCTCTGGCTGGTGGCTGGCCTGTCGGGCTGCGGGAGTTCCACCGCAGCGAACCGCAGGCTGGCGACCAGCGCCATTGCGCCTGCTCGCACAGGCGTGGCGGAGAAGCTGTACGGCGGCGTCCGTGGCGGCACTCTGACGGTCTTTGACCACGCGGATTTCGCGCACCTCGATCCAGGCGAGGCCTACTCCTCGCTTGATAACGAAGTGGTCTTCGCCACCGAGCGGCCACTCTTTTCCTACCGGCCGGACCAGACGCAGACGCCAAGCCCGGATCTGGCCTCTGGGGCGGCGATCGTCAGTCCGGACGGTAAGACGGTCACCGTCCACATCCGTCACGGCGTGCACTTCAGTCCCCCGGTCAATCGCGAGGTCACTTCGGCAGATGTGGCCTACGCCATCGAGCGCGGAGCCAACCCGAACGTCGCGACCCCCTATTTCTCGGCGTACTTCTTCGACATCGTCGGTGCCAGCAAGGCCGCCGGAGGCCCAATACCTGGCGTAGTCACCCCCAACAGGTACACGATCGTGTTTCACCTCACTGGCCCCTACGGAACGTTTTTCGCCGATGCGCTCTCGCTACCGCTGACTGCGCCCGTGCCCAAGGAGTTCGCCGCTTCGATGGACGCTAAGCATCCGACGCTGTACGGCTCGGCTTACGAGGTGGCCACCGGGCCATACATGCTCGAAGCTGACCACAACGGCAGGTTCCTCGGCCGCGGCTACCAGCCAGGACGCTCGGCGACCCTGGTGCGCAACCCGAACTGGACCCCATCAACCGACCATCGTCCCGCGTACCTCAACAGGATCGACATCAACATCGGCGGAGACCCGAACGTCACCGGTCGCCAGGTTCTGACGGGATCGGCGGCGGTCGCGAATGACCAGCTCGCGGCCCCGATCGTCAAGCTCGCTTACCAGCACTACTTCGATCAACTCGTCGCTGTGCCCGGCGCCGGCCTGTACTACGTTGCGCTCAACAACCGGCGGGGTGCGTTCACCAACGTTGACGCGCGAAAAGCGGTATGGGCAGCACTGAACCGTACCGCGATGCTCAAGGCCAACGGCGGCTCGGTCACCGCTCAACTTGGCACACACTTCATCTACCCCGGCACCGACGGATTCGCCCTCGCGGGGGGCGCTACCGGACCCGCCGTCGATTACAACACCCACCCCGCCGGCGACATGGCCCTCGCCACCGCTTACATGAAGGCGGCGGGCTATCCGAGCGGACGCTACTCCGGCAATGCGACCGTGCTCGTCGTCGGGGCCAGCGGCGACCCATACGCAGGACCCGCAGAGATCGTCAACCAAACGCTCCAGAACCTCGGTTTCAAAACGCGCTTCACGCTCGTCGACCAAGCGACGATGTTCACCAAGTTCTGCGGAACACCGTCTCAAGAGATCGATGTCTGCCCAAGCGTGGGCTGGACGCGCGACTTCGCCGATCCACAGACCGTTCTCGACCCCACCTTCGCGGGATACAACATCGCGGCGGCCGGAGACTCCAACTTCGGACAGGTGAACAACCCCCGCATCAACGCCGCCATGAGGGCGGCCGAGACCGTGATCGGGCCGCAGGTACGCGCCCATGCGTGGGCCCGGATCGACCGGATGCTTGTCGACATCGCCGCCGCTGTCCCCTGGGCATTTCTCAACAACCCCACGATCGAGTCACGCAACGTGCGCGGAGTCAACAACCTCTCGAATGCCGGGTTCTGGGACTACTCCTACACGTCACTTATGCAAACCCGCACCCAGCCGTAAGCGCATGCAACGGCCAACCACTTGACCCCCTGGCTCGGTGCCAGGCCCAGACAAGCGAGGCGAGTGATCCGGTCGTCAGACACCTCCACTGCCTTCTTCGTCAGCGGACGTCGGTCGGTCTTCACGCGCTCCTGACAGCGGGTGGCACCCATGAGTAGAGTTGCGCTACG
>JALYZB010000002.1 GCA_030945945.1 Actinomycetota bacterium
CGGCCGCGGTCGTGGGCACGCTGATGATCTCGCTGCTCTTCCAGCTGATCGGGATCCTCCCCGGCCTCAGCGGCCTGCAGCCCTACCTGCTCTCCACGCAGTTCAACGCCTGGCAGGGACTGCTGCGCACCCCGATCGACTGGGCGCCGATCATCCGTGCGGTCTGGGTGTGCGCGATGTATGCGGTCCCGGCGCTGGGGGCCGCGTTCCTAGTCTTCATCCGCCGCGACGTCGCCGGTGGATGACGAGCGGCGCGAGCGGGTTCTCGTCGTTGATGACGACCCGCCGCTGCGCCGCATGCTCGCCCGCACCCTGAACGCCGAGGGCTTTGAGGTGACGGTCGCCGCCGACGGCGGTGCCGCGCTGCTGGCCACCGAGCGCGCGGCCCCCGACGTGATCGTGCTCGACGTCGCGATGCCGGCCATGGACGGTCTCTCGGTAACCCGGCGCCTGCGCGACCGCGGCCTGCCCACCCCGATCCTGATGCTGACCGCGCGCGACGCCGTCGCCGACCGGGTGGCCGGCCTGGAGGCGGGCGCCGACGACTACCTGGTCAAGCCCTTCGCGGTCGCCGAGCTGGTCGCCCGCGTGCGGGCGCTGACCCGCCGCGGACGCGGCGCCGACGAGCGCCTGGCCTATGCCGACCTTGTGCTCGACCTCGGCGCGCGGACCGTGACCCGGGGCGGGCGCACGCTGGAGCTGACCGGCCGCGAGGCCGACCTGCTCGAGCTGCTGCTGCGCGAGCCGGGACGGACCGTGACCCGCGACCGGGCGATCGACGAGATCTGGGGCGGGGCGGCCGAGGCCAACGTCGTGGACCGTTATGTGACCCGGTTGCGGCGCAAGCTCGGCGACCCGCCGCTGATCCGCACCCTGCGCGGTGCCGGCTTCGTGCTCCGCGCGTGAGCCCGGGGGGCGGGAGTGTCTCGTGGGCGCGTCGCACCGACGCCGTCCCCTAGGCGCGGACCGGGTCGGGGGCCGAGCTCGCGCCCAGCAGCGCCAGCACCCCGTCCTCGGGCAGCGGCTGGCTGAACAGGTACCCCTGGGCACCGTCGCAGCCCTGGTCGCGCACGTGGGCCAGCTGGGTATCGGTCTCCACACCCTCGGCGACGACGCGCAGCCCCAGGGCATGGCCGAGATCGACGAGCGCCCCGAAAAGCGCGGTGTCCTCGGTGCCAGGCCCTAGGCCGGACACGAACGAGGGGTCGATCTTGATTGCCTGCAAGGGCAGGTGGCGGTAGCTGGCCAGCGACGAGCGGCCGGTGCCGAAGTCATCGATGATCAGCCGCACGCCGAGCTCGCTGAGCCCGCGCAGCATCGATTCGGCCAGCTGGGGATCGCGCTGGACCGCCTCCTCGGTGACCTCGAGCGAGAGGGTCTCCGGGTCCGCGCCGCTGTCGCGGATCGCCGCCGCCACCGACCCGGCGAGGTTCGGGTCACGCAGCTGCCGCGCCGACAGATTGACCGAGACCGTGACCCCCGGCCGGCTCTGGCGCCAGCGCGCGACCTGGCGCAGAGCCTGATTCATCACCCACTGCCCGATCGGCACGATCAGCCCGGTGGTCTCGGCGACGGCCATGAACTCACCGGCGTCGATCAGGCCGCGGTCGGGATGCTGCCAACGCACGAGCGCCTCAAAGCCCGACAGCCCGGTGACGCCGTGCAGGGAGATCTGGGGCTGATAGTGGACGCGCAGCTCGGAGCGCTCGACCGCCTGGCGCAGCGCCCCCTCCAGGGCCAGGCGCTCAGCGGCGCGATGGCGCGAGGCCTCGTCATAGATCTCAAAGCGGTCTCCGCCCCGCTCCTTGGCCCGGTACATCGCAGCGTCGGCGTCGCGGATCACGGCTTCGGGGGCGACCGAGGGATCGGTCACGATCGCAATGCCGATGCTGACCGCAACCTCGCCGATCTCCGCCTCGCCGAGCATCAGGGGCTGCCCGGCCGTGCGGGAGATCCGGTCGGCGATCAGGATCGCCTCGCGCTCGGATTCGAGTTCCTCGAACAGGAACGTGAACTCGTCGCCACCGAACCGGGCGACGGTGTCCATCGGGCGCAGCATGTCGTGGAAGCGCTCAGCGAGCACCCTGAGCAGCAGATCCCCGGCGGCGTGGCCCATCGAGTCGTTGATCGCCTTAAAGCTGTCAACATCGAGAAAGAGGACCGCGACGGGCGCGCTCGTACGACGCGAGCGGTCCAGCGCGACGGACAGGCGATCGATGAACAGCGCCCGGTTGGGCAGCTCGGTCAGCGGGTCGTGCAGCGCCTGGTGGGCGAGCTCGACTTCGGAGCGCTTGCGCTCGATGGCAAAGCGGACGGTGCGGGCCAGCAGCGCCGGGTTGAGCTCGGAGGAGCGCAGGCAGTCCTGCGCCCCGGCCTTGACCGCGGCCATGCCCAGCTCGTCGTCCCCGCGCTGGGAGAGCACCACGACCGGCGCATCCGGCGCGGTGCTCCGGACCAGCCCCAGCGACTGCAGGGGGTCGGCGTCGTCCTCGGTCAGCGACAGCAACACGCATCCGGCGCCGTGGTCGATCAGCTCGTGGGCGGCATCGGCGATGCACTGGGCATGAGCGATGACCATCCCCTGGGGCCAGGTGGCCCGCAGCATCTCGCCGGTCAGCATCGCTGCGCGTGCGTCGGCTTCGATCAGAAGGATTCGAGTGGCCGCTCCGACCGTTCCGTGGTCATGGATCATCAGGTTGTCTCATCCGCAGGCAACGTAGGTTATGAGCAGTATTACGCATAAAAACCCCACTTTGAGGCTTCTACCCTGCGCGGGGGCGGCCCGTTGAGGCCGCTGCGCACACTCCGGGCCCGGTTGGCCGCCGCGACCGCCGCCTCGATCCTGGCCGCGGTGGCCGTCTTTGCCCTGGTCACGGTACTTGTCGTCGGTCACGAGCTGCGCGGCTCACTGGACACCGCGCTGCGCCAGCGCGCTCAGGACGTGGCGCAACTGGCCATCTCCGCGCCCGCCGTGCTCGGCGACGCCGGCGCGCTGGAAAGCCCGAGCTCCGGCCGTCAGCTGACCGTCGAGGTGATCGACGCCCGGGGGAGGATCCTCGCCCGCTCGCTGGCCCTCGGCGCGCTGCTGCTGCCCCAGGACGCGCTCGTGCGAGATGCCCTGCGCAACGGTCGTGCGGGCGTACAGAACATCCGCCTCGCGGGCCGGCCGCTGCGGATGTTCGTCGCCCCGATCGCCAAGGTGAGCGGGGCCGCCTCGGGCGGAGCCGTGCTGGTCGCCGCCGACACTGAGGACATCAGCCGCACACTCTCCAATCTCGGCGCCGCGGTGGCGCTCAGCGGGGTGGGAGTCGTCCTGCTGGCCGCGCTCGCCGCCGCGCTGCTGACCCGGCGGGGGCTGCGGCCGCTGCGCCGGCTGGCTGCCGGTGCACGGGAGATCGAGCGGACCGCGGACCCGGCCCGGCGGCTACCCGATCCGGCG
>JALYZB010000014.1 GCA_030945945.1 Actinomycetota bacterium
ACCCCGTCGGCCTGGAGCGCGAGCCCGAGATCGGGATGGACGTGGGCCAAGCGCTGCACCTCGGCGATCAGCGTCGTCCTGGTCGGCCGGGGGGCACGAGCGAGCGGGCGCTGCAGCGCGGCCCGCAGCTCCCCAAGCGCAGCCTGGGTCTCGACCGCGCAGCGGGCGCGCGCCGCGGCCGGCAGCTCGCCGTCGCCGTCGAGCGCCATCGAGACCCCAAACAGGCGCTGGATGACGCCCTCGTGGATCTCGCGGGCAAGGTCGATGCGCTGCTCGAGCTGGCGAGCGGTCTCGTTCTGGGTCGAGAAGATGCGGACCACGGCGGCGAGCGCCGCCGCCTTGCCGAGCGTCCAGAGCAGGTAGCGGTCGGCGTCCTGCAGGGGCGGAGCATCCATCGTGCGATCGGTGAGGATGACTCCGATCGCTCGGCCCGCGGCGGCCATCGGCGCGCACACGAGCCGCGCCGGCTCGGCCACCAGCGTGGCGAACTCGTCCGGTACCTGACCGGTGACGTCCCCGTCGACCTCGATCACCCGATCCTCGGCGAGCGCCCGCGCCGCGATCGGCGCCGACTCGACCGTCACGTGCGCACCGGCGAACGGCGCCGCGTCCATCCCGTGAGCGCCCACCGCCCGCACCTGGAGCATGGTCGCGTCATAGCGGAAGATGACCGCCCGGCGCATCCCCGCCAGCCGGCACACCGCCTCGCTGAGCCGGTCATAGAACGAGTCCGATCCGGCCTCGTCGGGCTCGGTCTGCGACAACACGGCGACGAACAGCTCGAGCGCCTCAATCCCCAGCTCAGCTCGCCCGGCGGCAGGCGGGGCCATGCTCATCGGAGCGGCGGGGTCAGGCGGCGTGGGCGTCGGCCATCAACCCGAGCCGGAGCGTCTGCTCGGGCGCCAGGTAGACCAGCCACCGCTCGTCGCAGCTCGGGCACCGGCATTGCACTGAGGGATCGTAGCCCTCCAGCGCAGCCGACCACTCGATGTCCTCGCTGCGCAGGCAAACCGGGCAGGCGAGCGACGCCTCAACGAGCGGATCCGGATCCTCGGGACGAAAGCGGGCGACGTCGGCGAGCGCGGTCATGCCCGAAGGATCGACGCAGGGCGGCCCGCGGAGCAACCGTTCCGGGGTCGGTACCCCCCGGGTGGGGGGGCGGAGCGGTGCTCAGGCCGGCGCGGCGTCGACCCGGGCGATCGGTCGCTTGCCCCACCGGCTGCGGGTCGCGAAGTCAAGCAGCCGCTCCAGGTACTCGCTGAGCGGCGCGGCCCGGATCCCCCGTGGCTCCAGGCGCGCCCGGGTCACCGCCTGCTCAAAGACGGTGTCGATCGAGAAGTACGGGAAGTAGGCGCGCCCGGCGTCCAGCGCGGTGCGCTCGGCGGCGCCCTGGGTCCGCAGCGCGGCGAACTCGGCCGGCGGCAGCACCTGCGGCAGCGGGCGGCGGAAGTAGCGGCTGGCCAGCGCGGCGATTTCTCCCATCGTGCTCGCATTCGGCCCGGCGGTGAGGTGGTAGGTGGCGCCGATCCCGCCCTCGGCCTCGCACAGCGCGTGGATCGCATCGGCCACGTAGTCGACCGAGACGACGTCGACCGGCGCCGACGGCACCGCCGGGACAGCCGTGAACAGGCCACGGGCGAAGGCCCGCAACGGCCAGTAGAGGACGTTGAAGGCCGATGTCCACCCGCTGCGCTGATCGCCGACGATGATGCTCGGGCGCAGGACCGTGGCCGGCAGTCCGGGGTGCTCGGCGACCAGGCGCTCGGCCTCGAACTTGGAGTGCTCGTAGGAGTTGTGAAACGCCTGCCCGAGATCGAGATCGCACTCGGCGAAGCGGCCGGGGTGGTTGCCGGCCACATAGGCGGTCGACACGTGTGCGTAGCGATCCAGCCCACCCCGAGCGTGGGCGAGCTCTGCGAACTCGAGCATCCGCCGCGTTCCGGCGACGTTGATCGCCCGTGCCTCATCGAGCGGCAGCGTGAACGACACCGATGCCGCACCGTGCACGATCGTTGACACCCGATCGGCGAGGCGGTCGCGCACCATCGCGGTCAGTCCCAGTCCGGACGCGGTCAGGTCTGCCGCCCGCACCTCGATCCGCGCACGGTGGCCCCTGGCTGCCCGTGGGCCGTACAGATTCTCGAGCACGTCATCGACCCGGGCCCCGGCGCCGGCGTCATCGCCGGCGCGCACGAGCGCGACGATCCCGCGATCAGAGCGCTGCAGGTAGCGATCGAGCAGCTCCATACCGACGAAGCCGGTCACACCGGTCAGGAGCACGTCACTCATCTCCCACCAGTGCTCACGCGGCTCCGGCCAGCGAGCGCAGCGCCCAGGCCACGCGCGAGCGGGTCTCCCCGGGGGTCACGAGCTCATCGACGTGCCCGCGCGCTGCGGCGACTTCGGGCCGCAGTTGCTCCTGCGCGTAGTCGCGCGCTAGGCGGGCCCGCTCAGCCTCGGGATTCTCGGCCGCGGCCAGTGCCCGGCGGTGGATCACGCCGACCGCGGGGGTGGCTCCCATTACCCCGATCTCGGCGTCGGGCCACGCGAACACGTAGTCGGCGCCGAGGTCCTTGGAGTTCATGGTGATGAAAGCTCCGCCAAACGCCTTGCGCAGGATCACGGTGAGCCGGGGAACCGTCGCCGCGGCGAAGGCGTGGACGAGGCCGGCGCCATGGCGGATCACGCCGGCCGATTCCTGGCGGGTCCCGGGCATGAAGCCCGGCGTGTCCACGAGCGCCAGCAGCGGCACGCCGAAGGCGTCGCAGCGCCCGACGAACCGCGCGCCCTTCTCCGAGCTGGCCGCGTCGAGCACGCCGCCCAGGTACCGGGGCTGGTTGGCGACCACGCCCACGGGCCGCCCGTCGATCCGGATCAGCGCCGTCACGAGGTTGCGCGCCCAGCCGGCCGCCAGCTCGAGCAGCTCGCCGCCGTCGGCCAGCGCGGAGATCACCGACCGCACGTCGTAGACCCGGCGTGGCTCGGAGGGAACCGCCGCGGCGGGATCGCCGGCGCCGGCCGGCCGCGGCGCAGCGATTGGCAACGGTGAATCGCGGTGGCTGGGCAGGTAGCCGAGCAGCTCGCGGGCCAGGCGAGCCGAATCGAGATCATCGCGGGCGACCAGCTGGCAGACCCCGTTGCGCGAGTGCACGCGCGTGCCGCCGAGCTGTTCGGCGTCGACCTCCTCGCCCAGGGCCTCGCGCACGACGCCCGGCCCGGTCAGGAACATGCTCGAGCTCTCAGTCATCACCACCCAGTCGGTCAGCGCCGGCGAATAGGCGCCGCCGCCGGCCGAGATGCCACTGACGATCGAGATCTGCGGAACGCGGCCGGAGAGGGCGACCGTCCGGCGGAAGATCTTCCCGTACCCGCCCAGGGCCGCGGTTCCCTCCTGCATCCGGGCTCCGCCCGAGGAGACGAAGCCGACCACCGGAGCGCGGGCGCGATCGGCCAGATCGAGCACGCGGACGATCGTCTCGGCGTGGGCCGCGCCCAGCGAGCCGCCTGCGAACGATGCGTCCTGGGCGTAGCAGAACACCGGGCGCCCCTCGATCAGACCCGACCCGCCGAGGACGCCGTCACCGGCGCGCGCCCGATCCCCCATCGCCAGCGAGCGGACGTCGGAGCGGATCAGCTGCAGGCTGCCCGGATCGCAGAGGAACTCCAGGCGGGCGAGCGGGGTGACCGGATCGTCGCGGCGCGGCGCAAGCGCGAGACTCATGGCCGCCCCCAGGTGATGACGGTCGCTCCCCAGGTGAAGCCCGCGCCGAAGGCGCCGAGCAGCACGCGCTGGCCGGGTGCCAGCAGGCCCTGCGTCTCGCTGAAGGCGAGCGCCAACGGCAGCGTGGCCGCCGAGGTGTTGCCGTACTCGGCGATGCAATCCACCACGCGGTCGGTGGGCAACCCCAGGCGTTCGCCGACCGCGCTGAGGATCCGTCCGTTGGCCTGGTGGTAGACGAACAGGTCGATCTCCTCGAGCCTCACGCAAGCCGCTTCGGCCGCCTGCACGGTGGCGAGCGTGAGGTGCGCGACGGCTTCACGGAAGGTCTCGTGACCGCGCATCTCGATGACCCCCTCCGAGCGCTTGACGCGGATGTGCTCGGCACCGCTGCCGTCGGCCCCGAGGATGATCGGCCCGATCCGCCCGGTGCCGCAGGACTCCAGCACGACGGCCCCGGCGCCGTCCGCGAACACGGCCGCGGTGGCGCGGTCCTCGGGATCGGTGATCCGCGACATCAGGTCGGCGCCGATCACCAGCACCGTCCGCGCGCGGCCGGCCTCGATCTGCGCTGCGCCGACGGCCAGCGCCGACAGAAAGCCCGTGCACGCCGAGCCGATGTCAAACGCGCCGGCCCGGGCGGCTCCGATCGCCGCCGCCACCAGCGGGGCCGCACCGGGCATCAGCTCATCAGAGGTGGTGGTCGCAACGAGCACGAGATCGACGTCCAGCGGATCCACGCCGGCGCGATCCAGTGCGCGCAGGGCGGCGCGGGCAGCGTGGGCGTCCAGCCGTTCGCCCGGGTCGGCGATGCGACGGCGCAGGATCCCGGTGCGGCGCACGATCCAGCTGTCCTCGACGCCGAGCCGCGCGGCGATCTCACCGTTGCCGACCACGCGCTCAGGCAGGCTGGTGGCCACCGCCGCCGCCACCGCGCCGGGTCGCGCCGGCCCATCGCTGACCGGTGCGGACACCGGGGTCGCGTCAGGTACGAGAAGGGAGCTCACGTCCTGCACCCTGGCCGCTCGGCAACCGATCCGCCATCCGGGAGGGGCGAAAACCCGACAGCCGGGGGGGTACGGGGCTCGTGGCCCCGGACCCGTCGTCACGGCCCTAGCGCAGACCGGGGAGCACCTACGTGTGCTCGATCTGCACGGCCTGCAGGGCGCTGGGGTCCAAGCCGAGCAGGCGCAGGATCGTCGGGGCGATCTGGATGGTCTGCACCGGCTCACTCGAGCTCTGGCCAGCCTGGTGGGTAGCCGACGGCGCAAACACCAGCAGCGGCACATGCCGATCCTGGGGGCCAGCGCCACCGTGCTCGGCGATCTTCTTGGTCTTGCCGGTGTAAACGACACCGTGCTGCACGATGCCCCAGATGTCTTGGTGACGAGGATCGCTCACCGGCACGCCGAAGTAGCGGGCCGCGTCCGCCCCGGCGTAGATCTGCTTGAGCCCTAAGCGGTGCAGGGTCACCGTCGGCCCCGCGACCGTCGGGTTCTGGGGGTTGTAGGTGTTGGTGGTGACGTCGTAGCGCATCAGGTACTGCTTGACGAAGTCCGCCGCGGTCTGCGAGCGGTCGTTCAGCCACAGTGGAAACGCGTCGTCGCGGCTGCCGGCGGCGCTGTTGCCCGGGTCGGCAGCGATCAGCGTGGCGCCGGGGTGCGTCTGCGCCCAGGCGGCGTTGATGGCGTCGATGATCGCGCCGTCGTCGGTCCGCTTCAGCGTGCTCGGATCGATCGGCGATTGGCCGTGCTTGGCTGAGATGATGACCGCGGTGCTGCGCAGCAGGTGCGTTTTATGCAGCTCGGAGACCATCGCTCCGCCTTGCGCGTTGATGTAGTCAAGCGCGCGGCTGACCAGGGGCCCCGGGGGTATCCGTGCCGGGCAGGTAGCCGCCGTTCAGGCCGTTGGAGACCGGCAGCTTCTGGGCCGTGGAGACGGTCTGGAAGTTCATCCCGAAGAGTGCCGGGGTTCCGGGCTGGGTGGTTCGGCTGTGGTCATAGCCGTCGATCTCGTTGAGGACGGCCTGGACCTTGTAGGAGTCGTACGGCATGGTCCGCTGGTTATCGACCGTGTAGTCGCCTCCGCCGGCGGCGGGCGTCCCGTCGGGATTCTGCGCGTCGGCGGTGATCTCAGCGGTGAAGAGATCGTCGATCCCGTTGCCCGACGGCCCGTTGAGGATCTCGTAGGCAGCGTGCTTGTCAGACCAGGCGGTGTGCCGGCCGGCGTTGTGCAGCACGTTGAAGATCGTGTTGACCTTCAGGTAAGAGTGCGGATAGACCGGCTTGCAGGTGGCCGGATCGACCGGGAGCTTGGTCGGGTCGATCAGGGTCTGCGGCGTGCCGGTCAGCTGCAGGATGCTGTTCGGCAGGCCCGGGAGCCCCTGCCCTGAGTCGAGCGCCAGGGGGTTGCAGGCGATGACCTCGAAGTAGTTGACCTCGGTCCCGGTCTTCGGCCCGGTGCACGACGTGGTTCCAGCGGGCAGCAGGTTACGGTTGTACTCGGGTCGTCCTACACCCCGGTCACGCCGGGGTCACCACCGGTGACCTGACCGACCAGGCCCGGGAACGAGTCTGACGGGATCGGGGTCTGAGCCCGCGCGTAGGTGATGCCGCCGTCGCTGAGCTGCGCGATCGGAGGCTCGCCAGCACGCCCGAGGAGGCAGGCGTCTGGCGAGCGTGACGGGTTATATGCGCCGACAGGACCGCTGGTGTGGCCCGGGTGTAAATCCCGGCGCCCGGGCGCTCGCCCAACCGCTAGGCGTTCGGCCGCGTCAGACCCCCACCAGGCGTGCCAACAGCGCGTCCAGCGTGGCCGCCGGATCCTCGCAGAGCCCGGTGTGCACCTCAGAGGACTGCACGATCGTGCTCGACGGAGCGGCCAGCCAGCCGAAGCGCTCCGATTGGGGCAGCGCCGCCACCCCACCGGCCCCGGGTGCGCCGGCCGCCACGCGCTCCAGACCCTCGAGATGGCCACGCACCTGATCGGCGGCCGCACCCGGCGCCAGCACGTCCAGGCGCTTTTCGTCAAGGACGAAGCGTAGGCCGAGAAAACCTCGCTGGCGGCAGAACAGGACAACCCCGACGTTGAGCCGCTCGCCCCGCTCGACACTCGGGACAATCCGCAGGATCGCATAGGCGAAGGGGTCAGAGCCGGCCACGGGCCTCCTCGGCCTCGGTCACGAAGCGTCCGTCCGCCAGGCGCCGACGTAGGTAATCGACGTAGACCTCAGCCGGCGTGCCGGCGAACCAGTCCGGCGGCACCAGCGCCGTGACGGCGTCGATCGTGTCGGCTGCCAATCGGGCCCGCAGGCGCTGGTCGGCGGCGGTGATCGATCCCGCCCGGGCGAGCAGCACATGCTCGGCGATCTGAGGGAAGGGGCGCGCGGCGTGAGCGGCGGGATCCAGGCCGCCGTGCTGCAGGTACAGCGCGGCGCCGTGATCAATCAGCCAGAGCCGCCCGTGCCAGAGCAGCAGGTTGGGGTTGCGGGCGCTGCGATCGACATTGGTGGTCAGCGCATCGAGCCAGACGACGTCGGCGGCGAGCTCGGAGTCGGGCTGAACTGAGTCCGCCGGTGAGTAGGGCAGCGCGCCGGGCAGGAAGTCGACGCCGAGGTTCAGTCCCACGCTGGCGGCGATCAGCTCCTGGATCTCGGGATCGGGCTCGGCCGCGCCCAGCCGCGGGTCGACCGTGGCCGTGACCAGTTCGGGCACCCGCAGCCCCAGGCCGCGCGCCACCTCACCGACGATCACCTCGGCGGCCAGGGCCCGGGGCCCCTGGCCGGCGCCCCGGAACTTCAGCACGTAGAGGCCGTCGTCATCGGCCTCGACCAGGCCCGGAAGCGAACCGCCCTCCCGCAGGGCGGTCACGTAGCGGGTCGCCGAGACCTCGCGCAGAGCTGAGGCGATGGCCGCCATCAGCGCCTTTCTACCATGGGCGGGAGTGCTTCTCTCCGTTCTCGATCAGTCGCCCATCGCCGAGGGCTCGACCGGCGCACAGGCCCTGCACAACACGATCGACCTCGCCCGTCACGTCGACGCGCTCGGCTATCACCGCTACTGGGTGGCCGAGCATCACGGCGGTCCGATGCTCGCCGGGCCCAGCCCGGAGGTCCTGATCGGGCCAATCGCCGCCGCCACCGAGGGCCTGCGGGTGGGCAGCGGCGGGGTCATGCTCCCCCACTACAGCCCGCTGAAGGTCGCCGAATCGTTCACGCTGCTCGCCGGCCTGTTCCCCGGTCGTATCGATCTGGGTCTCGGCCGCGCAGCCGGGACCGATCCGCTGACCACCTTCGCGCTGCAGCGCGACCGCCGCCAGGCCGCCCTGAATGACTTCCCCGAGCAGCTCGCTGAACTACTCGCCTACCTCGAGGACAACCTGCCCGAGGATCACCCCTTCCGCCACCTCGCCGCCACTCTGCCCGGCCGGCCCGAGCTGCCGCAGCCGTGGCTGCTGGGCTCTTCACCCCAGAGCGCGATCTGGGCTGCCGAGCTCGGTCTGCGCTACGCGTTCGCGGACTTCATCCACCCCGGGGGCAGTGAGATCGCCAAGCAGTACGCCTCGCGCTTCACGCCGGCGCGCGACCTCGCCACGCCCCGGGTGGCCGTCGCCGCCTGGGTGCTCTGTGCCCCGACTGACGAGGAGGCGCACGACCTGGCCTCCTCCAGCCGCATGACCTTCACCCTGCTGCGCCGCGGCCAGCTGATTGCGGTTCCGTCGCCGGAGACGGCGATGGCATTCCTGGCTCGCGAGGGCCGCTCCGGCGGCGGGGACGCGTCCGGCCGTCGGGGGATCGTCGGCACACCCGAGAAGGTCCGTGGCCAGCTCGAGACGCTCGCCTCGGAGTACGGCGCCGATGAGGTCATCGTGGTCACCATCACCCACGACCACGCTGCCCGCAAGCGCTCCTACGAGCTGCTCGCCGACGCGATGGGGCTCGAGCCCCGCCGGGTCGCCGCGGTCGCGGCCTGAACGCCGTCATTCCGGGCGCGCCAGACCGAGGCGCCGCTCGAGCTCGACGATCAGCTCGGGGCCGGGGGTGATATCGGCGAGCGTGCGAATCAGCTCCCGCGCCTGGTCACGAAGCTCCGACGCCCGTTCGAACTCCTCGGCGGCGGCCGCGGCGCGCTTGTCATCTCGCACTTCCTCGAGCTCGGTGGTCAGACCGTCCTGGGAGACGGGAACCTGCTCACGGGCGGCCGCGACCGCGGCGGTCAGGGCATCGAGGTCGACGCCGAGCGCGCGCAGCGCCGCCGCTGCCCGCGTCCCGTCCGCGCAGGCGAGCACGAGCAGCAGGTCCCCGCTGTCGGGTGAGCGCTCGAGCTCCCGGCGGAGCCTGCCGTCGAGCTCGCCGATCGTCGGTCGCGTGCCGCCGAGCCAGGAATCGGACACCGGCAGGCGTCGCCCCGCTCGCGAGCCGCGAGGCTCTGGTTGCCATTCGCCTCCCGCGCCGGACAACATCCGGACCACCTCATTGCGGATCGTTTCGGCGTTGACGTCAAGGTCGAGCAAGATGCGCACGGCGACACCTTCGTTCTCGCGGCCCAGCCCAAGCAGGATGTGCTCGGTCCCGATCTGGCTGTGACCGAAGCTCATCGCCTCGCGTATGGCGAGCTCGAGCACCTTCTTAGCCCGAGGCGTGAACGGGATCTGCCCGGACGTGGCGTCCTCGCCGGCCCCGACGATGCGCACGACCTGCTGGCGCACGCGCTCGATGGTGATGTCAAGGGAATCGAGGGCACGGGCGGCGAGGCCCTCCTGCTCGCGGAGCAGCCCGAGCAGGATGTGCTCGGTCCCGATGTAATTGTGCTTGAGCATCCTCGCCTCCTCCTGGGCGAGGACCACGACCTGCCGTGCACGCTCGGTGAATTTCTCAAACAGGCGCACAGCATCCCACCCCGGGCTGAGACGGGCAAGCGGACCCCAGCGTTGACCATCCCGGTAGGATCGCCGCGTGACGCAGTGGGTCTATGACTTCGCCGACGGCTCGCGGGAGATGCGGGATCTGCTGGGCGGCAAGGGGGCCAACGTCGCCGAGATGACACGGGTGCTGGGGACCGAACGGGTGCCCGCCGGCTTCACGATCACCACCGAGGCCTGCGTGGCCTACATGCGCGCCGACCGCCAGGCCCCGGAGGGCATGGATGGCGATGTCGCCGCCGCCCTTCAGCGGCTGGAGGCGGCCGCCGGGCGCACGCTCGGCGATCCCCGGGACCCGCTGCTGGTCTCGGTGCGCTCCGGCGCGCGGGAGTCGATGCCGGGGATGCTCGACTCGGTGCTCAACCTCGGCCTCAACGACGAGTCGGTCCTCGGCCTGGCCCGCGTGACCGAGAACGACCGCTTCGCGTGGGACTCCTACCGTCGCTTCGTGCAGATGTTCGGCAACGTCTCCCGGGGCATCCCCGGCGAGCGCTTCGAAGATGCCATCAAGCAGGCCAAGTCAGACCGGGGCGTCACCAACGACACCGAGCTCGACGTCGACGCGCTGCGCGAGCTGACCGACGCCTTCAAACAGATCTACCGCGAGCAGACCGGCGAGGACTTCCCCCAGGCGCCGGCCGACCAGCTGCGCCTGGCGATCCGCGCGGTGTTTGACTCCTGGACAGGCGAGCGGGCGGTGTCCTACCGGCGCATGAACCGCATCCCGGACGAGTGGGGCACCGCGGTCAATGTCCAGCAGATGGTGTTCGGCAACAAGGGCGACACGTCGGGGTCCGGCGTCGCCTTCTCACGCGACGAGGTCACCGGTGCCCCGGAGCCCAGCGGCGACTTCCTGCCCAACGCGCAGGGCGAGGACGTCGTCTCCGGTGTGCGCACCCCGCGTGACATCTCCGAGATCAAGGAGTGGCTGCCCGAGGTCCACGCCGACCTGCTCGAGATCCTCGCCACCCTCGAGGGCCATTACGAGGACATGCAGGACACGGAGTTCACCGTGCAGGAGGGGCAGCTGTACATGCTCCAGACGCGTAACGCCAAGCGGCCCGCCCAGGCCGCCGTGCGCTTTGCCGTGGACGCGGTCTCGGAGGGCCTGCTCTCCCGCGAGCGCGCGATCGTCACGATCGACCCGGGAACCCTGGACGCGCTGCTGCACCCTACCTTTGACCCCTCGGCCGATTTCGAGGTGCTCGCCACCGGCGTTGCCGCCTCCCCGGGCGCGGCTAAGGGCGCGATCGTGCTCACCGCCGCCGACGCGGTCACCGCCGCCAAGGAGGGCCGCGACGTCATCCTCGTACGTCCCTTCACCGACGCCGAGGACGTGGCGGGCTTTCACGCCGCCAAGGGCATTCTCACCAGCGAGGGCGGCAAGGCCTCGCACGCCGCGCTGGTCGCCCGCGGGATGGGCCGCCCGGCGGTCGTCGGCGCCGACCAGATCGTCATCGATCTCCAGACCAAGACGATCCACGCCAACGGGACCGAACTGCATCCTGGGGACATGATTGCGATCGACGGGTCTCTGGGGCGGGTCACCATCGACGACGTGCCACTCGTGGAGGCGCGCGTGGACGACAACTTCCAGCAGGTGCTCGCCTGGGCCGACGACATCCGCCGGCTCGGCGTGCGCGCCAACGCCGACACCCCCGAGGATGCGACTCGGGCGCGCGAGCTCGGGGCCGAGGGGATCGGCCTGTGCCGAACCGAGCACATGTTCATGGCCGAGGACCGCCAGCCCAAGATGCGCGCGATGATCATGGCCGACGATCGCGAGTCGCGCCGCGCCGCGCTGGCCGAACTGCAGCCGCTTCAGCAACAGGACTTCGAGGGCCTGTTTGCGGCCATGGCGGGACTGCCGGTCACCGTCCGCCTGCTCGACCCGCCGCTGCACGAGTTCCTGCCCAACCTGGCCGACCTGTCCGCTCAGGTGGAGCGCGCCCGGATCGAGGCCAGCGATGACCGGGACGAGCTCGAGCGGCTGCTGGAGCGGGTGCAGGACATCTCGGAGGAGAACCCGATGCTCGGGACCCGCGGCTGCCGGCTGGGGATCCTGTACCCCGAGATCTACGAGATGCAGGTCCACGCCATCCTGCGCGCCGCCAAGGCCGCCGCGAAGCCGCCGCACCCCGAAATCATGATCCCGCTCGTGGACTATGAGCAGGAACTCGAGTTGATGCGCGAGCTCGTGCAGCGGATCGGGGATCAGGAGGGCCTTGAGATCGGCACCGACTACACCGTCGGGACGATGATCGAGCTGCCGCGCGCCTGTTTCGTCGCCGACCGCATCTCGCGCTTTGCGGACTTCTTCTCCTTCGGCACCAATGACCTGACCCAGACCGCGCTGGGCTTCTCCCGCGACGACGTCGAGTCCAAGTTCGTCCCCACCTACCTGGAGCGGCGGATCATCGACCGCTCGCCGTTTGAGACCATCGACGCTCCCGGGGTCGGCTGGCTCGTGCGCCTCGCCGCCTGGGTCGGCCGCGAGGCCCACCCCGGACTCAAGCTCGGCATCTGCGGCGAGCACGGCGGCGACCCCGAGTCGATCGCCTTCTTTCACAACGCCGGTCTGGACTATGTGTCGTGTTCGCCGTTCCGGGTCCCGATCGCCCGGATCGCCGCCGCCCAGGCCGAGATCACATCCCCGACGGCCGGCTGGGACTGAGGCCGCCGGCGCCGGGCAGGACGGCGTCCGCAGCCTCGAATCGGTAGCGTGGCGCGCCATGCTCGCCGCCTACGCCACCGCGATTAACCCCGACGATCCGCTCGCCGGTCTGCAGATCGGGGAACGACCCGAGCCCGAGGCCCGCGACGGCTGGACGACGGTGACGGTCCGGGCGGCCGCGCTCAACCACCACGATCTGTGGTCGCTGCGCGGCGTCGGCCTGCCGAAGGACCGGCTGCCGATGATCCTCGGCTGCGATGCCGCGGGGGTCGACGAGGACGGCAACGAGGTCGTCGTGCACTCGGTAATCACCAGCGATGACTGGCGCGATGACGAAACACTGGACCCCCGCCGTTCGCTGCTCTCAGAGCGCCACCCGGGGACGCTGGCCGAGCGGGTGGCGGTACCGCGACGCAACCTCATTCCTAAACCTCCTGAGCTCTCCTTCGAGCACGCCACCTGCCTGCCGACGGCCTGGCTGACCGCCTACCGGATGCTCTTCACCCGAGGGCGCGTCGTCCCCGGCCAGACCGTGCTCGTCCAGGGCGCCGCCGGCGGGGTGGCCACCGCGCTGGTCGTGCTGGGCAGCGCGGCGGGGGTGCGGATGTGGGTGACCAGCCGCTCGCAGGACAAGCGCGACGCCGCCGTCCGGCTCGGCGCCGAGCAGGCGTTCGAGTCCGGCGCGCGCCTTCCCGAGCGTGTCGACACGGTCATGGAGACGGTCGGCAAGGCGACCTGGTCGCATTCGATCCGGTCGCTGAAGCCCGGCGGGACGCTGGTCGTCTCCGGTGCCACCTCCGGTGACGCCCCACCGGCTGAGCTGACGCGCGTGTTCTTCCTGCAGCTGGCCGTCGTGGGCTCGACGATGGGCACCCGGGATGAGCTGCAGCGGCTGATCCGCTTCTGCCTGCAGCGCGAGATCCGTCCCACGATCTCGGCCGGCTTTGCGCTCGCCGACGCCCGAGACGGGTTTCAGGCCATGCTCGACGGCGACGTCAACGGCAAGATCGTCTTCACGCCGTAACCCCCGAGGCTCCCCGGGCGCCCGCCACCCGGCGAGCACCCGGGCGCGAACGAACGTCAGTCCGGGATGTGGGCGAACTGGTCGGGGTTGGGGCCGGTGCGGCCGTCCTCACCCTTGTCCAGTCCGTCCAGCGCGGCCATGTCCTCGCTGGTGAGCTCGAAGTCGAACAGTGCGACGTTCTCCTTGATCCGCGACGGCGTGGTCGACTTGGGGAACACGATGTAGCCGTGCTGGATGTGCCAGCGCAGCGTCACCTGCGCTGGGCTGCGATCGACACGCCGTGCGATCTCGGTGATCGTGGCGTCATCGAGCACGCCGCCCTGGGCGATCGGCGACCACGACTCGACTTCGATGCCATGGTCGGCGCAGTAGCCGGCCACCTCGGTGTTGGTGAAGTACGGGTGCAGCTCGATCTGGTTGACCGCCGGGACGGTGTCGGCCTCGACAGCGAGCTTCTCCAGGTGCGCGATCTGGAAGTTGGAGACGCCGATCGACTTGGCGCGACCGTCGGCCTGGAACTCCTCGAGCGCCTTCCAGGTCGAGACGAAGTCCCCCTCGTAGAGGCTCGGCAGCGGCCAGTGGATGAGGAACAGGTCGACGTGATCAAAGCCGAGCGCCTGCAGCGTGCCGTCAAAGGCCCGGCGGGCGTCGTCGGGCTTGTGAAAGCCGTTGTTGAGCTTGCTGGTGATCCAGACCTCCTCACGGGGGATGCCCGACGCGCGGATTCCCTCGCCGACGCCGGCCTCGTTGCGATACATCTCGGCGGTGTCGATGTGCCGGTAGCCGATCTCGAGCGCCTGGGTCACGGCGGTCGCGGTCTCATCGGGGTCGATCTGGAAGACGCCGAACCCGAGCTGCGGAATCGCGCGGCCGTCGTTGAGCTTCACATTGGGTACGTCAGGCATTTCAGTGTCCTTCTCGGGTTGCGAAAGGGTGTGTCAAAGGGCTTTCCGGCCCGTTGCGCCGTCAAACCGCGGGTGCCGATCAGAACGCGGCCGCGCAGCCCGCCGGCGTCCGCCGTCGGCCTCGGCCGCTGCGGCCTCCAGGTCGAGCTCGGTGTGGGCCCCCAGGGCGTTGAGCGCCGCGTTGGCCGCCTCCAGACTCGGGCAGTCGATCACCGCGCGAGCCGATCGGCCGCGGGTGCCGTCAGGCCGCGCATGCCGGCGCCGGCCAGCCGATCGCCGGCGGCGAGCATGATCGCGTCGCACACGCGGCTGCGGCAACCCCGGCTGGTTACCCTGCGCCAGCACGACGCCGCCGACGTCGACGAGCACCAGCAGGTCGCAGTCGAGCGTCTCCAGCGCCGTCAGTCATCGCCGATCACCATCGTGGCGTGCACCACGCCGCCGCTGCTGACGATCCAGCGACAGGAGCCCTGCGCGATCACGGTGTGCGGCCCGGCCTGAGCCGGCGTCCGGTATTCAATCTCGGCGTCGAGCGTGTCGGGATCGGACCCGGTCAGCAGCTCCTCCTCCAGCGGTGTCCAGTAGGCGGCGTTGTTGACGTGGTCGGCCAGGTCGCACTCGCTGCGGCGAAACTCCCAGCCGGCCCCTGCGATATCGGCGCTGGGGGGCAGGCGGTGGCGCAGCCGTGCGGTCACGCGGCGAGGGGTGATCGGACCACCGTAGGTGTCCAGCTCGGCCTCGGTGAGCGGCACCGGGCGCCAGTCGTCGGGCGCGAGGTGGACCCAGAGCGAGACCGCCTCGACCACCGGCTCGGCCTCGCCGTCGGCAACGATGTCGGTGCGCCGCTCGGCCCACATCCGCCCCAGCCCGCTGCAGAAGGTGGTCAGCGTGAAGCGCTCGCCGAAGCGCGGGAACCGCCGCACCCGGATCCGCGTGCGGCGCACGACCCACACCGCAGCCTGCGCCAGGCCGGCGTCCTCGACGTCGCCGTAGGCGGCATCCTGCAGCCAGCCGGCAATCGCGTCCAGGCGCATCCGGCCCGAGGGAGCACAGGCCGCAAAGCCCGGGCGCCGGTGCTCCGAGAACGTCCGCCCGCCGGGCAGCGGCGGGTGCAGCTCGTTGAAGACGTGCGCCACAGTGCCGCGGCGGAGGTCAGGACGGCGAGGGTGTCGCCTGCATGATCGCCCGCCACACCCTCTCGCCGTTGACCGGCATGTCGATATGGCGGATCCCGAGGTGGCTGAGCGCGTCGATCACGGCGTTGTGCACCGCGGGGGTCGAGCCGATCGTGCCCGACTCGCCGATTCCCTTGGCGCCGAGCGGGTTGACCGGGGTCGGGGTCTCCATCCGAACGAGCTCGAACTGCGGGAACTCCGACGCCGAAGGGATGCAGTAGGCCAGGAAGTTGGCGTTGAGCGGGTTGCCGTCCTCGTCGTAGGCCATCTCCTCGTGGATCGCCTGGGCGATGCCCGAGGCGACGCCGCCGTGGATCTGGCCGTCGGCGATCATCGGGTTGATGATCCGCCCCGCGTCATCGACGGCGATCATCCGCGCCAACGCGACCTTTCCGGTCTCGGCGTCGACCTCGACGACGGCGATGTGCGCTCCGAACGGGAACGTCGGCTTCGGCGCGGCGAAGTCGCTCTGCGCGGTCAGCTCGCCCAACCGGCCGGCCGAGTCCAGCGCGCTCGCGAGCCCGGTCCAGTCCAGCGAGGGCTCGGGTGCGCCGATGACGTGAAACCGGCCGCGCCGCGCGTCGAGCACCATGTCGTGCGGGTCGGCCTCGAGCTGCTCGGCGGCCAGGCGCTTGGCGATCTGGACCGTCTGCTCGGCGGCCGCATGGGCGGCGACGCCGCCGATCTGGGTCGACTTGGAGCCGTCGGTGCCGGCCCCCCGCGCGACCCGGGCCGTGTCCCCCTTGATCACCGTGATCCGCTGGACGGGCATCCCGAGGTACTCGGCGACGATCTGTGCAAACGTCGTCTCGTGGCCCTGACCGTGTGAGAAGGAGCCGGTCTTGAGGACCGCGTCGCCGGCGGCGGTGATCTGCACCTCGCCGAACTCGGACTCCGAGCCGCCGTTGGTGACCTCGACATAGACCGCCATCCCGATCCCCAGCAGCAACTGGTCACCGGCGGCGCGGCGGGCCGCCTGTTGAGCGCGCAGGTCCTCGTAGCCAACGGTCTCCAGTGCGAGTGCCAGCGCCTGCCCGTAATCCCCGCAGTCGTACTCGGCCCCGGTCGCCGTGGTGTACGGGAAGGCATCGGGGGCGATGAAGTTGCGGCGCCGGACCTCGGCCGGATCCAGGCGCAGTTCGGCCGCGAACTGGTCCACGGCACGCTCGAGGAACTGGGTCGCCTCCGGACGGCCGGCCCCGCGGTAGGCGCCGGTCGGTGTTGTGTTGGTGACCACGCAGGAGAAGCTCGTCTCGATCCGTGCGATCGCGTAGACGCCGCTGCTCATCAGGCTGGTGAGCGTGGGCAGCCCCGCCCCGACCCAGGCGTAGGCACCAACCTCCTGGATGATCCGCGTGCGCAGCGCCCGGATCGTGCCGTCGCGGTCCCCGCCGAGCTCGAACTCGACGCTCTGGCCGCGGCCGTGGCCCATTCCGACCATGTTCTCACCGCGCGTCTCGGTCCACCGTACGGTCTGGCCGGTCCGGCGGGTCACCCAGGTGACCAGGGTCTCCTCGACACCGAGCCCCTTACCGCCGAAGCCGCCCCCTACGTCGGGGGCGATCAGCCGGATCTGATCGGGCTCCAGGCCGAGCGCCGCGACGAGCCCGTCCCGGTCTGCATGGGGGGTCTGGGTCGAGCTCCACACGGTCAGGGTCCCGTCGGGCTCGGCCCGGGCGGCGCAGGCGCGCGGCTCGATCGGCGCAACCGCGACGCGCTGGCTGGTGGTGGTGCCGCTGATGGTCACCTCGCAGGCGGCAAACAGGTCCGGATCTGGCGACTCGGGAGCCTGGTGCAGGATCACGTTCGACCCGAGGTCTGCGAACAGCAGAACCTCATCGCGCAACGCCTCCCGCGGGTCGGTGATGACCGGCAGCGGGTCGAACTCGACCGCCACCAGCTCGGCCGCGTCGACGCCCTGCTCGCGCGTGTCCGAGACCACCACCGCGACGATCTCCCCGACGTAGCGAACAATGTTCTGCGCGAGGTAGGGCCGGGTCACGCGCTCGTCGACGGGCACTCCGAACGGAATCCCCATCCGACCCAGGTCGACATCGGCGGCTGTGAACACCTCCACCCCGTCCAGCGCGGCCGCCGGCGACGCGTCGATCGAGATGATCCGGGCGTGTGCCCAATCCGAGCGGACAAACGTGATGTGGCGCAGGCCGGGCAGATCGAGATCATCGACGTACTGGCCGTGCCCGGTGATGAAGCGCGGATCCTCGCGCCGGCGAACCCGCTGGCCGATCACGGGTGGCTCATCGCGCTGCGTACCCAGGCGATGAAGACACCCTGCAGGGGCAGGCGGGCCCACAGCGCCGGAGCGCCGCCCGGGAGTTCGCGGTTATCGTCGGGATGCAGCGCCATATGGAGGTTGGCGGGGAAGACTGCGATCAGGGTGGCGATCAACCACCAGCCGGCGAGCCGGCGGCGACCCGCGATCATCAGCCCGGCGCCCCCGGCGATCTCCGCCACACCGCTGGCGTAGATCATCGCCATCGGGGCCGGAATGTAGGGCGGCATGATCCGCCGATAGACGCGCGGCATCACGAAATGCAATGCGCCGGCGATCACGAACACGGGGCCGGCCAGGTCACGGGGCCGTGGCATCTCGCGGGACGCTACCGGAATCGTTCAGCGGAGCCCAATCGCTGCCGATAGAGCCGTGTGACGGCATTGGCGCCCGATCCGATGGTCCCGTCGCCCGCAGAAACGTGTCGCTCACCCCCACCGCCCCCGATGACTCCCAGGCCACCCCGGCGCTGTTGGCGATGATGGCCGAGCTGGAGGCGGCGCCCGCCGCCGAGGCCGGGACCCGGGCCACCGCCATCCTGTGTGTCGCGGCCGCAGCCGAGCTGGCGGTCGTGCTCGACGACGGCGAGATCACCGCGGCGGCCGGCGGCGGCATCTCAGCGCAGTGCGCCCACCGTCTGCTCACGGCCGTCGAACGCGGTCGCGACCGGGTCATGCTACCCGGCGGTGAGGTGACCCTGGCCGCGGCCCCTCTGCACGCCAGCGGCGGCTGGCTTGTGGTTGCCCGCCACGGCGCTCCCTTCGCCGCGCAGGACCGGGAGCTGGTCACCGGCGCGGCCCGGGTGCTGGCCCTGTACCGGCGCCTCTCCCGCTCCGCCGAGGCCGAGGCTGCCCAGCGCCGGGACGGCGAGCGCGAGGCGCGCGAACGCCAGCGGGCCGAACGCGAGCTCGCCCACCAGTCGCTGCACGACGCGCTGACCGGCCTGCCCAACCGCAGTCTGCTGCGCGAGCGGGCGGTCTACGCGCTTGACCAGGCCCGCCATGGGCGGCCCGGCCACGTCGCGGTCCTGTTCGTGGACATCGACCACTTCAAGCTGGCCAATGACTCCCTGGACCACCGTCGCCGCGAGCGGCTGCTGGGCGCCATCGCCCAGCGGCTGAGCGGCGTGCTCGGGCTCGAGGCCCCGCGCCGCCACGAATGTACGCTCGCCCGCCCCGGCGGCGACGAGTTCATCGTCCTGTGCGAGGGGCTCGCGACCGAGCGCGATGCGGTCACCGTCGCCCAACAGCTCCAGGACGCCCTGCGCGCTCCGTTCTTTATTGACGGGCGCCCGGCCCAGGTGACCGCCAGCGTGGGAATCGCCATAGCGCCACTCGGCGCCACGGGCGCTGACGCCGACGGGCTGCTGCGCGACGCCGACGTCGCCCTCTCGCGGGCCAAGGAGTGCGGGCGCGACCGCTACGAGATCTTCGACCCCCCGATGCGCGCCCGGCTGCAGAATCGCGTCGCGCTCGAGAGCGACCTACGGTCCGCTCTGGAGACCGGCCAGCTGCGCCTGCTCTACCAGCCGGTGGTCACCCTCTCGGACGGAACGCTGAGTGCCGTCGAGGCGCTGGTGCGCTGGCAGCATCCGGTCCGCGGCCTGCTCGGACCGGGCGAGTTCATCCCCGTCGCCGAGGAGAGCGAGCTGATCGTCGCCCTCGGCGCCTGGGTGATCGAGGCGACCTGCGCCCAGATCCGCCGCTGGCACGATGCTCACCCCGCCCAGCTCGGGGTCCGCGTGTCGGTCAACGTGTCGGCTCGACAGCTCTCGCCCGCGCTGATCGAGACGGTGACAGCGGCACTGGAGGAGAACGCGCTGAGCCCGTCCTCGCTGGCCCTGGAGATCACCGAGAGCCTGCTCATCGAGCACACCGAAACCGCGCGCGAAGTGCTGGCCGGCCTGGAAGCGCTCGGGGTGGCGATCGTGCTTGACGACTTCGGCACCGGCTATTCGTCGCTGCGCTACCTGTCGAGCTTTCACGTCAGCCAGCTCAAGCTCGACCGCTCCTTCACCGCTGATCTGGCCCGTGAGGCCCGCCCGGCCAAGATCATCGCCGCCACGATCGACATGGCCCGCGCGCTGGGCATGACCGTCGTCGCCGAGGGCGTGGAGACCGAGGCGCAGCTCACCGTGCTGCGCCGGCTCGCCCCCGACTACGCGCAGGGCTCTCTCTTCGCCCGCCCCGAGCCGGCCGAGTCGGTCCTGGAGCGGATGCGGGCCGATTACGAGCGCGACCGGGCGATCGCCGCCCGGCCGGTGCCGACGGCACTCACCGAGATCCCGGCCACGGCGGACGCGAGGCGCTCGCATCGGGGCCAGCAGGTGGCCATCGGACGCCTGGCCGGCTGGTTGTTCCTGGGCGGGTCGGCGATCGTGCTGCCCGCCGACCTGCTTCTGAGGTCGCCCAGCCTGTCGACCGTAATGATGCTTTCTCTGATGGGATCTGTGTCGGGAGTCATCTGCCTGCGCCTACCCTGGGAGCGAGTGTCCGAGCACTTCCTGATCGCTGTGGGCGTCATCGGGACGATCGAGATCACGATCTCGGTGATCGCGGTCGGAGCTTCCGGGACGGTGCTCGAGCCGATCTACCTGCTGATCGCCACCACCGCCGCCTACGCGTTCCGCGACCGGCGGGTGATCGCCTTCCACGTGGTGCTGATCGCGGGGGCGATGGTCACCGCGATGCTCGTACGCGACCAGCTGTCCTCTCGGGCGGTGGCTCTGACCCTCGTCCTGATCCTCACCGTCGCGACCATGTCGGCGCTGATCGCCTATCTGCGTGAGCTGCTGGAGGGAGGCGCTGCCGAGTTGCGCGAGCTGGCCGCCAGCGATCCCCTGACCGGAGTCGGCAACTACCGTCGTCTGCACGAGCGCCTGCAGTACGAGCTGGTGCGACACCGGCGCGATGGCGGCACCCTCGCGCTGCTGCTGATCGACCTGGACCGCTTTAAGCTCGTCAACGAGCGCCGCGGCCACGCCGCCGGTGACGACGTCCTGCGTCGGGTCGGGATCACCCTGCGCGAAGCGGTACGCAGCCAGGACACCGTCGCCCGTCAGGGCGGCGACGAGTTCGCGGTGCTGGCCCCTGAGACCGACGCCGAGGGCGCGGAGATGCTCGCCGCCCGGATCCGCGATCGCCTCAGCCGGGTCCAGTTCGCCGGCGACACGATCGGCGCCACCCTCGGCTGGGCGGTCTACCCGGCCGATGGCCGCACGGCCGCCGAGCTGCTGGAGCGCGCCGACGAGCAGCTGATGACCGGCAAGCTCGCCCCCGCCCCGGGCATCGTCGCCCCGGACGCTCCCACCCCAAGCGTAGCCTGAGCGCACGACCGCCGGCGCGGGTTGTGAGACCGGCCTCAGCGTGTCCGGCGGGACGCTCGTCGAGGTCGACTGAGCGTCTCGCCGAATCCGGTTGGGCTGATCGGAAACAATCCGCTTATGCCCGACAACCCCGCCGGCCTCGTCTACGGAACCGTCACCGTCGCCGCGCTGCTCGCGGCCGAGAGCGCACGCAACGAGACCTACCTCGAGGTGATCGCCAGCGTCGTCATCGCCCTCATCCTCTACTGGCTGGCCCACGCCTACGCGGAGTTCGTCGGCCATCGCCTGCAGACCGAGGAGCACTTCACCTACGGCGGGCTGTTCCGCACCGCCGCTCACGAGTTCGCCGTCCTGCTCGGCGCCACCGTGCCCCTCGCGGTCCTGCTCGGCTGCTGGGCATTCGGGGCCCGGCTGGACACCGCCGTTTCGGCCTCGATCTGGACCGCGACGGGCGCAATCGTCGCCGTCGAGCTGCTGATCGGCATCCGGGCCGAGCTCCGGGGTCGCGATCTCATCCGCCCGACGCTGTTCGGCGCCGGGCTCGGACTGCTGGTGATCGCGTTGCGCGTCGTCCTGCACTGACGCGCGCCACCCACGCCACATCGCCGCATGCGCCGTACCGGCCAACCCGGCACACCACAAATCAGCAGCTGCAGCGGCGACCGTGGATTAAGCTGCGGGCGCGTCGGACCCATACCGCCAGCCCCCTGATGACAGGACAGAGTCCATGACCCTCACCTCAGCGCGACTCGGATCGGCCATGTGGAGCCCCCAGGCCCAGATGGCGTCGATCGAGGATGACCGGCTCGTCATCGTCCGCGGTAGCGGAGCCGAGCTCGAGACCGACGACGGCCGGCGCCTGCTCGACGCGACCGCCGGCCTGTGGCACGCCAACATCGGCCACGGCCGGGCCCGTCTGGCCGAGGCGGCCGCCGCCCAGATGCGCGAGCTCGAGACCTACCACACGTTCGGGCGCATCACCAACGATCAGGCGCTGCGCCTGGCCGACCGCGTCGCCGCGCTGGGCCCGATCGCCGACGCCAAGGTCTTCTGGGGCAGCGGCGGCTCGGATGCCGTCGATACGGCAGCCAAGCTCGCCCGTCGCCTCTGGCAGCACGCCGGACAGGCGAACAAGCGGATCATCATCAGTCGCGACGGCGGCTACCACGGCCTGCACGCGTTCGGGACCAGCCTGGCCGGGATTGGATTCAACCGCGAGGGCTATGGCTCTGAGTCGCTGATCCCCGAGACCGCGCGCGTGCCGACCAATGATGCCGACGCGCTCGAGGACACGATCCTGCGCCTCGGCCCCGACCGCGTCGCGGCCGTCATCGCCGAACCGGTCGTCGGGACCGGCGGGGTCATCTTCCCCGCGGAGGGATACCTGCCGCGCGTCGAGGCGTTGTGCCGCGAGCACGACATCCTGCTGATCCTCGACGAGGTGATCACCGGCTTTGGCCGCACCGGCGAGATGTTCGGAGCCCAGACGTTCGGCGTCTCCCCGGACATGCTGCTGATGGCCAAGGGGATCACCTCCGGCTACGCCCCGCTCGGTGGGGTGCTGATCGCCCCCCGCGTCTGGGAGCCCTTCTACGCGCCGGACGCGCCGATCTTCCGCCACGGCGTCACCTACGCCGGGCACGCCACCGCCTGCGCGGTCGCCCAGGCCAACCTCGACGTGCTCGAAGAGGAGGCGCTCGTGGCCCGCGTCGGCGAGCTGATCCCGCAGATGCACCGCGCGCTGGCACCGCTCGCTGATCACCCGCTGGTGCAGGAGCTGCGGGTCGGTACCGGCCTGATGGCCGGCCTCCAGCTGGTCGCCGACGCGCCCGGGGATCAGATCGCGCGCCACTGCATCGAGCACGGCGTGCTGTTTCGGATCATCACCGGCAACACGGTGCAGATCTCGCCGCCGTTCGTCATCGACGACGGTGACCTGGAGCGCATTGCCGGCGCGCTGCACGCGGCGCTCGACGCCGTACCGGTCTGATCCCCGCCGAGCCGGTCAGGCGCCGAAGCTCACCTCGAGCTCGTGCGGCTCGGCCCCACGCAGCACCGACAGGGTCAGCGTCGCCGTCGCGCCCTTGACGGCACGCTCGAGGTCGCCCGTGGACAGCACCGGCTCACCGGCCGCCCGGGTGATGAGGTCTCCGCGCGTGACCCCGGCTACCGCCGCCGGCGTCTCGCGCCCGACGCGCAGCACCAGGACGCCCTGCTCCTCGGGCAGCCCGACCGCGCTGCGCATGCGCTTGGCCGTCGCGGTGGTCCCGATCGCCACCCCGAGCCGGGGCGTCTGACGCTCGGTGGGCTCGAAGAAGGCCAGCCACGCATCAAGCGCCGCCGCGGCGCCGTCCGGCAGGCCGACGACCAGCCGCTGCGCCCGCGCGACGTAGGCCGGCCGTGCCGCGCTGACCAGCGCGCGACCGCGCTCGGTGATGGTGACCGTCACGCTGCGGCGGTTATCGGGATCGGGCTCGCGCTCGATCACCCGCGCCCGCTCCATGCGGCCAAGCCGCACCGAGATCGTGCCCGCGGTGCGCCGCACGCTGCGGACCAGCTCGCGCTGGCCGAGGATGCCCTCTGTGGCGCGGTCGAGCGCGTCGAGCACGAGAAAGCTCGCGCGCGTCAGCCGGTGTTCGGCGAGCGCCTCCTCGAGCTCTGACTCGAGGTGGGCGGCCACGCTGATCGCCGTGTCGGCGACGTGGGTGGGGGTTAGATCTGAGGTCATCGCATACTCCAAATAGTTTGAGTCGAAAGGTTTGTGTACGATTATTACATGCCGATCGCTAATCGAGTCGCTGTCGCCCCGCCTCCCGAGCCTCGCGCGCACGCCGAGAGCGCCCTGGACGCCTACTCCCGCACCGTCATCGCCGTCGCCGAGTCGCTCGGGCCCAGCGTGGCCAACCTCCAGGTTCGCCACCGCTCGCGCCGCGGCGCGGCCGTCGCCGCCGGCAGCGGCGTGGTCATCGCCGGTGACGGGCTGCTCGTCACCTCCGCGCACGTCGTGGAGGGCGCGCGGCAAGGCAGCGCCTGCTTCGCGGACGGACGCGAGACGCCGTTCGCCGTCGTCGGTTCCGATCCGCTCTCCGATCTCGCGGTGCTGCGGACCCAGGACGGAGATCTGACCGCGGCGGCGCTCGGGGAGGCGAGCGCCCTGCGCGTCGGCCAGCTGGTGGTCGCGATCGGCAACCCGCAGGGCTTCGCCAGCTCGGTCACCGCGGGCGTCGTCAGCGGTCTGGGCCGCTCACTGCCCGTCGGCCGGCGGGGCGGTCCACAGCGGATCGTCGAGAACGTGATCCAGACCGATGCGGCGCTCAACCCCGGCAACTCGGGCGGTGCGCTCGTGAATAGCTCCTCGCACGTGGTCGGGATCAACACCGCGCTGGCCGGGATCGGCCTCGGGTTGGCCGTGCCGATCAACGCAGCCAGCCGCGCGATCATCGGCTCCCTGATCAGCGACGGCCGGGTACGGCGCGCGCACCTCGGTGCGGCTGTCTCGCCGCGACGCCTGCCACCGGGTCGGTCCGGTGCGGCCGCCCGCCGCGACGGCGTTCAGATCGCTGCGGTGATCGAAGACAGCCCGGCCCAAGCGGCCGGACTGCGTCCCGGGGACGTGCTCGTCGAACTCGACGGTGAGCCGATCGGCGACGCCGGGGCGCTGCAGCGGCTGATGGTTGGCGAGCGCATCGGCCGCTCGGTCGTGGCCCGGATCATCCGGGATGGACGCGAGCGGCTGCGCACCGTCGTGCTCGACGAGCTGCCGGCCTGACGGCGCCCCGCCTGGCCTTCGGGCCCGGTCAGACCGCGACCGGCCCCGCCTCGGCCGGCCGCCCACTCAGGGGAGCCCGGCCGCGGATCAGATCCGAGGCCCGCTCGGCGATCGCGATCGTCGGCGCGTTGGTATTCCCGCTCACCGGCGTGGGCATCACCGACGCGTCGATCACCCTCAGTCGCTCCATCCCCAGCACGCGCAGCTGATCGTCGACGACGGCCCCCATCGCGCAGGTTCCGACCGGGTGATAGAGGGTGCTCGTGTTGCGCTTGATGTGGGCGACGATCGCCACATCGTCGGCGTCGGCGGCGGGCGCGGCAAAACGCCCGGTACTGACCGCCTGCAGGGCGGGCTGCTCTGAGACCTCGGCCAGCCGACGAACCCCCTGCACCATCGCCCGCATGTCCCCGGGCTCGACGAGGTAGTTGTGCAGGCTTCGTGGCTTGGCGCTCGGGATCCGCGAGCGCAGCTTGACAAAGCCCTCGCTCTCGGGCCGCAGCAGGCAGGCCGAGGTCGCCCAGCCGTCGAGAAGGATCTCCCCCGCTCCGGCCTCGGGGAACAGGATCGGGATGGTGTGGATCTGGATGTCGGGAGCCGGCAGGCCGTCCTGGGTGCGGAAGAACCCCCCCGATTCGGCGAAGTTGGAGGTCAGCGGCCCGCGTCCCTGCGTCGTGAGCAGTGCGAGGCTCTCCTCGCTCTCGGCGGTCAGCAGCGACGCCTCGGACGTCGTGTAGGTCAGCCAGGTCGCGGGATGGTCATGCAGCCCGCGGCCGACCGGCAGCTCATGGATGGCCGGGATCCCGACCAGGGCCAGCTCGTCGGCCGGCCCGACGCCAGACAGCAGCAGGATCTGCGGGCTCTGATAGGCGCCGGCGCAGAGGATCACCTCGCGCTCGGCGTGCAGCTCGGCGATCTCGCCGCCGTGTCGATCTCGACGCCGCTCGCGGTCATCCCGTCGAGCAGCAGCCGGTTGACGTGGGCGCCGGTGACCAGCTCGAGGTTCGGACGCCCGAGCACCGGGTGCAGGTAGGCGACGGCAGCCGAGCAGCGC
>JALYZB010000055.1 GCA_030945945.1 Actinomycetota bacterium
GGTTTCGCGGTCACACCCGAGGAGTTCATGGGGTCCGGTGACACCGTGGCCGCGGTCGTGCGCTATACCGGGACCGGGAAGGCGACCGGGAAGGCGCTGAACGTGCCGGTCGTCCACGTCTGGGATATCCGCGACGGCAAGGCCGAGCGGTTCCGGCAGTTCATCGACACGGTGAAGTACGGCGAGGTCGTCCCAACGCGCGCCTGACTCGCCCCGGTAGCGCAGCCACACACGCCCGCTGACCTCGCCACAAGGCGGCAGCCAGAAGGGGAGTGCGGCGCCCACCGGAAGAACGCGAAACGCTTCAGCGGGAAGACATTCAAGCCCGCTGGACACGCGCGAACCTCTGCCGCATCCGGGTGCAAGGCGGCAGCTGTCGCAGACCGGGGGGCGGGGTTCCGTGGCGCACAACGATCGCATCGGTGTTTCGGCCACGCAAGGCTCACGATCGAGTTTGGCGACGAGGCGCTCGCTTGGGCTGTCGGGGTCGGCTCCCGCCCTGACGCTCGCTCATAGGAGATTGTTGTGCTGCCTCGACCGCCGTCGGGAGAGGGCCTCGCTCGCTTGCCCTTGTGTGCAGGGCCCATGAAAGACCAGCCCCTCCCGGCGGTGGTGAGGTGCCGCCAGCGGCGACAGGACGTAGCCCCGACTTGAGGGCCTTGTCTATGAGCATCCGCAACGGTAGCTCCGGGTCGAGACACCGACAACCAAGTCTCGACATGGGAGGGTGCAGGTGGGTAATTGCGCTGGAATTGATTGGGTGTCTGAGAAGCACGATCTGCTGATCGAGGATCCGGCCGGCGAGGTGTTGTGGCCGCGACGTTCGCGCACGACGAGATCGGGATCCGCGGCCTGTGCGCAGCATTGGTGCGTCATGAGGTCAAGCTCGTCGCGATCGAACGTCCCGACGGGCTGTTGTTGGTCGACCGGCTCCTTAACGCGGGCATCGGGGTGGTGGCGCTGCATCCCAACCAGGTCGCAGCGTCGCGTGATCGGTTTCGCGCGTCGGGCGGCAAGTCTGATCAGTTCGACAGGTTCGTTCTGTGTGAGCTGGCGCGCACCGACGCGCACCGCTTCCGGGTCCTTGAGCCCGACTCAGATCAGACCAAGGCGTTGCGCGCGCTCACGCGCGCGCGAGAAGATCTTGTCACCGCGAGGGTCGCGATGGCGAACCAGCTGCGCGCTGAGCTAGACCGGTTCTGGCCCGGCCCGGCCCGCATGTTCTCCGCGATCGACAGCCCCGTTTGTCTGGCGTTTTTGGCCAAGTACCCCAGCCCACAGGACGCCAAAGCGCTCGGCGAGAAGCGCCTCGTAGCGTTCCTCAAGGCGCATCACTCGACAAAGGCCACCTCCGCCTCACAGCTGCTGGCGCGGCTGCGTGACGCTCTGTCAGGGCGCGCGGGCGAGACCGAGACCGCACGACGCCGCTCGATCGTGGTGAGCCTGGTTCGCACCCTCGCGGTGATGGTCGATGAGATCAAACGGCTCGAGTCAGAGATCGCCGACGCTTTAGACGCCCATCCCGACGGGCCGGGTTACGCGATGGACGACGGCGAGCAGGAGGTCAGCGTCAGGTGTGTGGCCGTGTCGGTGTCCGGCCTGCCTGCGCTCACCGCGATCTCATTCTCCGGTCCGGCCACGCGCTTGACCAACGAGGCCGTGCGCGAGTACCTGCCGCTGCTCAAGGGTACCGCCGGGGAGCTATCGGCGTCGATGGCGGTGGATGGCGGCGAGCGAGAGCCTCCGGTTCGATGTGCGGGGGGCGCCGCGCGCGATGCTCGGCCCGATCTTCAGCCTCCTCAGACCCCTCCGGCGCGGCCGGCGTGCCACCCGCTCAGCGTCTGCAGCCCGTCGAGGCCGAGCAGCACCAGGAGCGGCACCTCCCAGCTTCCGGTCAGCTGATGCAGCAGGCCGAAGGCCAGCGGCCCTCCGGCGGCGATCAGGTACCCGGTCCCCTGCACCGCGGCGGACAGCTGTGGCGTGGTAGCCGGGTCGCGCGAGCGCAGCCCGATCAGTACCAGCGCGACGGGAAAGGTCGCGCCCGTGCCGAGTCCCAGTAGCGCCGCCCACAGCACAGCACCGGTCGCGGGGGCCGCCAGCAGGCCCAGCCAACCCACTGCGGTGACCGCCGTTGCGGTCGCGGCCAGGGCGCCCTGCGCGCGCATCCGCGCGGCCAGCACCGGCATCAGTAGCCCGGCCGGAATACCCAGCAGGGTGGCCAAGGACAGCAACGCTCCACTCGCCGCTGGTGCTATGCCGTGGCTCTGCAGCAGCGTGGGCAGCCAGGCGACCATGGTGTAGAAGCCGATCGACTGCAGGCCCATGAACGCGGTCAGCCAGCGCGTGGCGGGAAGGCGCAGCAGGCGCAGTGGCCCCGGTGGGCCTCCGGGGGCCGCGGGCGCGGCCGGCCGGCTCAACTCGTCGCCCCGTGGCCGGCGCCCGGCCCGACCGTGGGATCGCGAGTGCGCCAGCGGCCACAGCGCCGCCAACCCCAGCAGCCCCCATAGCGCGAGGGGCAGCCGCCATCCGTACGCGGTGGCGTCGGCGAGGGGAACCGCGGTGAGAGCAGCAATGGCCGAGGTGAGCGCGAGCGTGGAGGTGTAGGCCCCGGTCACCGGCCCGATGCGCCCCGCGAAGTCGCGCCGCACGACCGCTGGGAGGAGGACGTTGCCCACGGCCAGCGCCAGCCCGACGGCGAGCGTGCCCGCGAAGAGCAGGGCCGTGCCCCCCAGCACCCGGACCACCCCGCCCACGACCACAACGACCATCGCCGCCGCCAGACCCCCGTTGAGGTCCAGCCGCCGCGAGAGGGTCGGGCCGATGAAGGCCCCCAGGCCAAAGCTGACCACGGGCAGGGCGGTCAGCACCGCGGCCCCGGCTGCGCCCAGACCGAGATCGAGCGTGAGCCGGGGCAGCAGCGGTCCGACGACAACGACCGACGGCCGCAACACGGTGGCCACGGCGATCACCGTCAGCAGCGGGCGCAGGGCGGTCACGCCCATACGGTGATCCGGTTCCCCATCGCTGCCTCCACTTGCCAGCGGACGAACTCCCCACCCATGCGAGCCTCGGCCGCGCGCTCTGCGCGCGCAAGCGGGATGAAGGCGCCCAGCTCGGCCTCGATCGAGGGGCGATCCACTAACACGGCATGCAGGGCCTCAGTGGGGACGCGTAGAGCCGGGCAGACGTAGGAGCAAAGTGGTGGTCTTGCCGGACCGGAGGTCCCCAATCTCCTCCTCGTGGCCGAGCGCACGGGTACCGCCCAGAGCAGCCACGTAGAGCAGGTCGGCGGGCGAGCCGAGCGCCATCGGCCAGCCCATCTGCATCCGCGTGCATTCCTAGATTGACGAACCGGGAGCGCGCCCTCATAACCTGACGGTCGCGGGGTTCAGAATCTCCCCGCAGCGCGCGCCGCTCTGACGTCCGCATGATCCCGGCTCGTCTCGCTGCGCCATTCAGCCAGCGGAGCTGAGTTCAGTGTCGAGGTCGGCTAGATGACGTGCTCGTGTGGCGTCGTCCAGGAATGAGGCGTTGAAGCTGTTCCGTGCGAGTTGAACGAGCGCGCTGTCGTCGAGCTGGAGGGCCTTCGCAACCCCGGCGAGGTTCTCGCCCACGTAGCCGCCAAAATACGCAGGATCGTCGGAGTTGACCGTGGCGCATAGCCCGTGCTCGAGCATCTTCGCCAGCGGGTGCTGCTCGAGCGTGTCAACCACCCGTAGCTTGACGTTCGAGAACGGACACACGGTCAGCGGAATTCGATCGGCCTCGAGCCGCTGAACGAGGCGACGATCCTCCAGGCAGCGGACGCCGTGGTCGATCCTCTCCGCGCCGAGCACGTCGAGCGCCTGCCAGATGTACTCGGGCGGCCCCTCTTCGCCGGCGTGCGCGACCGTGCGGAAGCCGGCGCTGATCGCCCGCTCGAAAACCTGCTGAAACTTCTGCGGTGGATGACCCACCTCTGCGGAATCGAGCCCGACGCCGAAGATGACGTCATTGTGGGCGAGCGCTTGCTCCAACGTTGCCATCGCGTCGTTGACAGGCAGGTCGCGCAGGAAGCACATGATCAGCTGCGACGTGATGCCGGCCTGACGGGCCTCGGCTAACGCACGGCCGATTCCGCCCACGACAGTTGCGAGCGGGACCCCGCGACCGGTATGTGTCTGCGGGTCGAAGAAGATCTCCACGTGACGAACGCCTTGGGCACGCGCACGGACCAGGTAGGCGGTGGTGAGCTCGTAAAAATCCTGTTCGTGAATGAGCACCGAGCATGCCCGGTAATAGACATCCAAGAACGACTGCAGGTTGGCGAACCTGTAGGCGCGCCGGACCGCTTCCGCATCAGCGTACGGGAGCCTGACGCCATTGCGTCGAGCGAGCTCGAACATCAGCTCGGGCTCGAGCGTCCCCTCGATATGCAGGTGCAACTCGGCCTTGGGCAACGTGATTGGATCGATGGCGATGGGCATCGTGTCAGCTCCCGCGATATGTGCTGTATCCGTACAGGTTGAGTAGAAAGAGGCACGTGGTAGTGGTCCTCGTCGCCGTCGCTCGAGCGCGCCATGCAGATCGCTCACGCTCCGGAACGGCCGTCGCCGCGACGCTGTGCTCGCCACCCATGGCGAAGGCTCGAACAGCGAGCCGAGCGCGCGCACGAACGTCTCCTCGTCCATGCGGTTGAACTCGGCCCGGGACAGCACCTGATCCAGCCCTCACGCGGCCACCGGGTGAACGACGGCCGACCTGGGGCGCTCCTCCTCGGGCTCATCAACCAGGTCGAGCAGCCTGAGGTTTGCGATCTTTGCGATCTCGACCAGCGCCGCCAGCTGCACCTGCGTCGCGTACTCCTCATCCGCCATGGCGTGGCGGATCAGTGCCCCCCGGGAGCGGGTTGGTTGACGGTCCGTGAGGCTGCGGCTGACCCTGTGCTCGGGCCGGGCGGGAATGCGCGCGAGCGCACGGCCGGTGGCGTCGCGCAGAGCTGCCGCCACGGCCGGCGGCGTCGAGATGTTGGGCGGCTCGCCCACGCCCTTGAGCCCGTACGGCGCTTCCGGATCCGCGTGCTCGAGGATCTCCATCCTCACCGGCGGCATATCCAGGATCGTCGGCAGCAGGTAGTCGGTAAATGACGCGTTCATCACCTTGCCGTCCTTGAGCTGGATCTCCTCCAGCAGCGCGAGGCCGAGGCCCTGCGCTGTGCCACCCTGAATCTGACCTTCGAGCGCCTGCGGATTTATCGCGTTGCCGACCTCCTGGGTCGTGGCAAGCTCAACCACCCGCACGAGCCCCAGATCGACGTCGACATCGACCACCGCCCGGTGAGCCGAGAACGCGAATTGCACGTGCGCGTCGCCCTGGCCGTTCTCGTCGAGCGGGTAGGTCCGGCGGTGGCGCCACTCCACGCTCTCCTCGATCGCGTCCTCGCCGAGCAGGTCCGCAAGCTCCGTGGAGGTCATCGCGCGCGGGTCCGCCCCGAGGCGCTCACCGTTCGCCTCGCACGCGGCCTTGACCGCGCCGCCGGTGACATAGGTCTGACGTGACGCCGAGCTCGAGCCGGCCGAGCCGACGTGGGTGTCAGCGTTCAGAACGGCGACCCGCTCGACCCCAAGCTCGGTCCGCGCGATCTGCGCCTGCATGGTGACCACACCCTGGCCGACCTCGGCGGCCGCGGTGTGAACCTCGACCAGCGGTTCGCCGGCGTCGATCGACAGGCGGAGGCGGGCAGTTGAGTAGTCGTCGAAGCCTTCGGAGAAGCCGACGTTCTTGAACCCGACGCCGTAGTCGACGCCGCGGCGCACGCCCTCGCCGTGGGTGCTGTTGGACACCCCGCCCGGCAGCTCGCGCAGGTCGCGCCCGCCCTCGCCCGCCGCCGTATTCGGCAAGGGCATATCCCGCAGGCGCTCGAGCAGCTCGGCCACCGGGGCCGGCTCGGGCACGAGCTGGCCCGTCGCCATCCGTGTCCCGGGATGCATCGCGTTGAGGATCCGCAGCTCGACAGGATCCATGCCGAGCGCTGCCGCGAGCCGGTCCATCTGCGCCTCGTGGGCGAAGGCGACCTGAACGGCGCCGAACCCGCGCATCGCCCCACAGGGGGGATTGTTGGTGTACATCACGTAGCCGTCGATCCGGGCGTTCGGCACGTCGTACGGCCCGGCCGCGAACAGGCGGCGTTCGACACCACGGCCGTTGAGCTCGAGGCGTACGCCCCGCCGTCGAGCACGATCCGGGCGCGGACGTAGACGAGCCGCCCGTCGTGCGTGGCGCCGTGCTCGTATCGCATCCGGCATGGGTGCCGGTGCACGTGGCCGAAGAACGACTCCTCGCGGTTATAGACGATCTTGACCGGGCGGCCGGTGTGCAGCGCGAGCATGCAGGCGTGGATTTGCATCGACACATCCTCGCGTCCGCCGAAGGCGCCGCCGACGCCGGCCATCGTCAGCCGCACCTTCTCGGGCGGCAGGTCGAGGCTCTCGGCCAGCTGATCGCGGTCGATGTGGAGCCACTGGGTGGCGATGTAGCGGTCCACGCCGCCGTCGCCGTCGGGCACTGCCAGCCCCGACTCCGGCCCGAGGAAGGCCTGGTCCTGCACGCCGACCTCATAGGTGCCGGTGACGACCACCGGAGCGTCCGCCTCCGGGTCGCCGTGGTTAATCCGGACGTGGCGCAGGACGTTCCCCGAGAGGTGCAGGTGCGGGGCGTCGGCCGCCATCGCGCGCTCGGGATCGGTCAGCGGCTCGAGCACGCCCTACTCAACGACGATCGCGTCGGCGCCGCGCCGCGCAGTCTCGGGGTGGTCGGCAGCCACGATCGCGACCGGCTCGCCCTGGTAGCGGACGTGCTGCCGGGCGAGCACCGGCTGATGGCGATCTCCATCCCGTAGGTCTTGCGTCCGGGAACGTCCTTGTGCGTGAGCACGGCGTGGACTCCGGGCATGGCCAGCGCGCGCGAGGTGTCGATCGCCCAGAGGTCCGCGCGCGGATGGGGGCTGCGCAGAGTTGCCCCCCACAGCGTCCCCCTCGACGTGCATGTCCGAGGAGTACTCAAACTCGCCTTTGACCTTGGGGATGCCGTCTGCGCGGGTCGTAGTCACGCCCACCACGTTCGGCCGCTGCACGGCAGCGGGGGTCCGCTCCCGTGCCGGTGACGCCGGGGTGACGCTCATGCCCGCACCTCCCACGCTGCAGCAAGCCGACGGCTCGCGCTCGCGAGCTCGGTGGCAATCCGCACGGGGTCGACCGTGCGCAGCTCCCCACCCTCGACGAGGGGACGGCCGGCCACGAACAGCGCCTCCAGCGGTAGGCCTCCGAGGACGAGCGCCGCAACCGGATCCTCGATCCCCGCACCCTCTAGCCCGTCGAGCCGCCACAGCGCGATGTCGGCGAGTTTTCCGGGCTCGAGCGAGCCGAGCTCGTCTTCGCGGCCGAGGCAGCGTGCGCCGTCGATCGTTGCGCTGGCGAGTGCCTGGCGGGCGGTCAGCGCCTGCGGTCCGCCGGCGAGCCGCGCGAACAGCAGTTCGGCCCGCATCTCGATATCGAGACCGCCGGCCTCGTTCGAGGCGCCGCCGTCCACGCCCAGCCCGACGCTCGCGCCCGCTCGCAGCAGCGCCGCGACCGGCGCGATTCCCGCGCCCAGGCGCGCGTTCGAGCTCGGGCAGTGAGCGACGCCGGTGCCGCTGGAGGCGAAGCGAGCGATCTCGTCGTCTTTAATGTGCACGCAGTGAGCGAGCCACACGTCGTCACCGAGCCATCCGAGTTCGCTCAGGTAGTCCACCGGCCGCATGCCATAGTGCTCCAGGCAGAAGACCTCTTCCTCGTGCGTCTCGGCCAGGTGGGTGTGCAGGCGCACACCGCGGCGCCGGGCGAGCTCGGCGGCGTCTGTCATCAGGCCGCGGGTCACCGAGAACGGCGAGCACGGGGCGATTGCGACGCGCACCATCGCGCCCGGTCGGGGATCGTGGAAGCGATCGATCGCCGCCTCGCTGGCGGCCAGGATCGCGTCGCGGTCCTCGACGACCTCGTCGGGCGGCAGGCCGCCGTCCGAGCGCCCGAGATCCATCGAGCCGCGGCAGGGATGAAACCGCAGGCCCACTGAGGCGGCCGCTTCGACCTCGACCTCGAGCAGGTCCCCGGCATGCCGGGGAAACACATAGTGATGGTCGGTTGAGGTCGAACAACCCGAGCTAGCCAGCGCGGCGAGGCCGGCGCGCGCCGCCGCCGAGCAGATCTCGTCGTCGATCAGCGCCCACATCGGATACAGCTCTTGGAGCCACTCGAACAGCGTCGACTGCTGGGCGAGTCCGCGGGTCGCCCACTGGTAGAGGTGGTGGTGGCAGTTGACCAGGCCGGGCGTGGCGAGCAGCCGCCGCCCGTCGAGTCGGCGGGCGGCCGGGTGCGAAGGCGCGGGACCCTCCCCCACGCTGACGATGCGCTCGTCCCGGAGAACGACGTGCCCATCCCGGTATTCGGTGCCGGCGGCGTCGACCGTCGCGATCGCGCAGCCCTCGATTACCGTCGCGTTCATGCCGCGAGACCCTCCCTGTTCGCAGCCATCCGCTCACCGGTGGTGCGCACCGCATCGATGATCTTCTCGTAGCCGGTGCAGCGACAAAGGTTGCCGGCCAGCGCCTCGCGGATCTCGGGGTCGCTCGGCCTCGGATCACCACGCAGCAGATCGTGGCTGGAGACGATCAGTCCCGGGATGCAGAATCCACACTGGACGGCGCCGGCCTCGACGAACGCACGCTGCACCGCGGTTTTGAACTCGAGCGCCTCTTGCCAGCTCTGAGCGGTCAGGACTTCCATCTCTCTCCTGGGCCACAGTTCCGTACTACGGAACTGTGATTTCAATGTGCGGCAGAGCATTCCGCGCCTGAAGCTTGTCAAGGACGTCATGGCCGGTGCGCGCCTTACGATCCAATTTCGAACTTCGAGTTCAGTATCCCGGGAACAGGCCTCCGATGCGTCGCACCACTCGTTCCGAAAACGGCACCGTTCAGTCGCTGGCTCGCGGGCTCGCGGTGCTCGAGGCGGTCGCCGTGCAGGCCCATTCGGGGCTCGTCGAGATCTCGGACCGGACCGGGTTGGGCCGGAGCACCACGCATCGCCTGCAGGCCACGCTGCTCGATGCGGGCTACGTGGTGCAGGACCCGCGGAGCCGTCGCTACCGGCTGAGCCACAAGGTGCTGACCTTGGCCGGTGCGGCCGAGGCACGGACCGCGCGGCTGCGCGCAGTGGCTCGGCCATATCTGGAGGGGTTGCGCGACGAACTCGACGAGACGATCAACCTCGTGATCCTCGAAGGCACCACCGCCGTCTACGTCGACCAGGTTCCGAGCTCGCGTGCGGTGCGCCTGTTCACTGAGATCGGGACGCGGGTTCCCGCTCACGTCACATCTGCTGGCAAGTCGCTGCTCGCGTTCGGTCCGGAGGAGGCCGTGGCCGAGCTCGCGGCGGCCGAGCCGCTCCCCGCTCCGACCCCTCACAGCCTGACCACGGTCGATGCGGTGCGGGTTGAGCTCGAGCGTGTGCGCTCCCGCGGCTATGCCGTCGACAACGAGGAGTACCAGGAGGGCGTGGCGTGCGTGGGTGCTCCCGTTCTCGACTATGCAGGTCTTGCCGTCGCCGCGATCAGCCTGTCGGCACCTAGCTCGCGCCTGCACCGTCTGGGTACGCGCGAACTCGGCGAGATCATCCGTGCCCGTTCCATCGCCCTGTCGGGAGAGGTCGGCTACACCGACGTCGGGGGCGCGGCCGGAGGGTAGGCACCACATGCATGCGAGGTCCACTCGGCGTTTCGCCGCGCCCGTGCTACGTGGTGCGGGCCGGCTGATGAGCGAATGGATGGGGGCACGGGCACGAGCGTGCACCGCGACGCGATCGGCAACATCATCGGGAGGGCGGGCGTGCCGGGCCAACCGACGCTGCTGATCGGGTCCCATCTTGACGCGGTGTCGCCCCCAGAGGCCACCAACTCGAGCAGATCGAGCGCCGAGCCACCGATTGCAGCTGTTTCGATTCCGCCATACGAATGGATCCTTCGAACTTCATTCCCCTATTTGACAAACGCGGAACCGCGATGCTACCGTTCCGAAGCACGAAAGCTGCTTTCCGCATCACGGAAACTGCCGACGAGACGTATGAGATTCAGCGCCAACCGGTCGATCCTGTCCAAGGACAGCCGTTTCTCGACGGGTTCGATCGCGCGGCCCGGGCCGGGTCTGACGCCGTGGAGTTCTGATGGCCGAGCGGGGAAGATCTCGCTGCCGTCGAGGCGGCGATCCGCGACAGTGGTGTCGAGCTCGCGCTGTTCAACTTCGACGCCGGGGACATGCCGAGCGGCGATCGCGGGCTGCTCACTGATACTGCAGGCGGACGGCGCGTTCGGCGTGCCGCTGCCGGCCACCGGTCTGGGATGCAAGGCGATCCGCGTCAGGGACCGGACGACATCCTGCCGGCGCTCGCGCGTGCCGGGGAGCTGATGCGTGAGCACCGGGTGCCGGTGATCGTCGAGCTCATCACGAACATCGCCATGGGCACCGAGCTCGACAACATCGGTGACTCGAGCCGGTCGTCGATGCGGCGTCCGAAAGCTCAGAGATGATGCACGAGTACATATAGGAATCGCGACATTGATAACCACGCCGGGCCACGGCTTCCCTTGCGCAGCGAGTTATCTCCGAAGTTGCATGCTTTCGCTCCGGGCGTCCGAGCGGGGCCATGATAGTCTCGGCCCTCGTTTCACACGGGAGGGTGAGGTCATGGCGGTTCACGATCCAGAGATGGAGGTGCTCGCAGAGGTTCGCGATGGCGTCTATGGTGACGTAGTCGCGGCGGTTGAGCCCGGGGGCGCGGAGTTCATTCCGCTGTCCGAGCGGCACGGGGTCACCCGCACCCTGTTTGGAACTTGGGCATCTCCGAACCTCGAGTTCGCAACGGTGTTTGTCGGGGTGATCGCCGTCTCGTTCTTCGGCCAGTCGTTCTGGGCCGCGGTCCTTGCGATCATCCTCGGAACGGGGCTCGGCTCGCTCGCGCATGGCTTCCTGAGCAGCCGGGGCCCAGCGCTCGGCGTCCCGCAGATGGTCCAGAGCCGAATCTCGTTCGGTTTCATCGGCAACCTCCTGCCGGCTGGGCTGAACTCGGTGACGGCCGGGATCGGCTGGTTCGCTGTCAACAGCGTCAGCGGCGCGCTCGCGCTGAATGCCCTCACGGGAATCGCCGGCTGGGTGTGCCTCGTGTTCGTCGGGGTTGTGCAGACGACGATCGCCTTCTTCGGTCATAACCTCATACAAGTGTTCGAGCGGTGGATGCTGCCCATCCTTGCCGCGGCGTTCCTGCTCGCCTCGGTCGTGATCCTTTCCAAGAGCCACCTGGGAGCCGTGCACACGACCCAGGGGATCGGAGGCTTCCTGCTGAGCGTCGGCGCCGCCTTTGGCTACGCCGCCGGCTGGAACCCCTTCGCCTCCGATTACACCCGCTACTTCAAGCCCGAAACGAACCGCGCCAGCACCGGGCTGTGGTCTGCGGCAGGCGTATTCCTGTCGTGCGTCGCGCTCGAGATCGTCGGCGCCGCCTCGGCGACGATCCCCGGGTCGAACTCGAACCCCACCGCGCTGTTCACTTCTCACATGTCGACCGCGGTCGCTGACATCACGCTGATCGCGATTGCGCTCGGAGCGATCTCGGCAAACGCGCTAAACGTCTACTCGGGCGTCATGTCCTTCCTGTCGACCGGCATCCGGCTGCCGCTGAAGATGCGCCGCGCGATCGTCGCGCTGGGCTTCGGCTCGATCGGCTTCATCCTCGCTCTGACGGGGCTGCACAACGCGGGCTCCGAGTACGAGAACTTCCTTCTCGTGATCTCGTATTGGATCGGGCCGTGGCTCGGCGTGTTCTTTACCGACTGGGTGCTGCGTCGTGGCCAGCGTGTCGACGGGTTCATGTTCGACCGCAGGCACAAACCGTGGGCCGGGGCGGCGGCGATGCTGATCGGCATGGGCATTTCGATCTGGTTGTTCTCTAACCAGACCCAGTACGTGGGGTTGATCGCCAAGGCGCACCCAGGGATCGGCGACCTGACGTTCGAGGTTGGGTTCGTGCTGAGCGCGCTCCTCTACGCGATCTTCTTCTCGATCAGCCACGACAAGCGCTCGGAAGCGCTGGTGATCCCCGACGAAGCCATCTGAGGTGGCAGCACGGCGCGCGCACCCTGTCACGGTGCGCAGAATGACGGCTCGACTGACGAGCAGCTCGCTCAGATGGTCGATCTGATCGTTCGCAACGCTCGGCTGCTGGACGGTCGGCTTCTCGACATCGCGGTGCAGGGCACGCGCTTCGCGCGGATCGGGCCGTCGCTCGATCTGGACGCAGCGAGCGTGATCGATGCCGAGGGCCGGCTTGTGACGCCGCCCCTCGTCGACTGCCACCTGCACCTCGATGCGTCGCTCACCGCTGGACGTCCGCGGTTCAATCAGAGCGGGACGCTGATCGAGGGGATCCAGGTGTGGGACGAGTTGAAGCCGACGCTGACCGAGCAGGACGTCTTGGAGCGGGCGAGCGAGATCGTCCGCTGGTCCGCCGCCCAGGGGACGCTCTGGATCCGCGCGCATGCGGACGTCTCGGGCGAGAACGACTCGATGGTCCGAGGACTCCTGCGCGTGCGTGACGAGCTCGCTGACCTGTGCACGATCCAAGTGACGGCATTCCCGCAGGACGGGCTCTACGCACATGAAGGCGACGAGCAGCGACTCGAGGAGGCGATCCGCCTCGGTGTCGACTGCGTCGGCGGGATCCCTCACTACGAACCGACGGCGGAGCTCGGCCTTCGCGAGGTGCACCGTGTCTTCGAGCTCGCGAAGACACACAACCGCCGGATCGACATCCACTGTGACGAGACCGATGACCCCGGCTCGCGGTATCTCGAGGTGATGGCTGATAACACGATCAAGAGCGGCCTCGCCGGCCGCGTGACCGCGAGCCACTGCACCGCCATGGGCTCCTATGAGCCCTACTACTCCTCGAAGCTGCGCGGGTTCCTGCGCCGCTCGGGCATCAACATCGTCGTCAACCCGTACGCTAACTCGTTGATCCAGGGTCGACTCGACCACTACCCCAAGCGCCGCGGCTTCGCGCAGTTGAAGGAGCTGCTCGCGGAGGGTGTCAACGTGTCGCTCGGCAACGACGTGATCATCGATCCCTGGTACCCGATGGGTAAGGCTGACCTCATCGACGCCGCCCATCTCGCGCTGCATTTCACCTACATGAGCGGCCGCGAGGAGATCGCCGAGATGCTCCGGCTTGCGACGGAACGCGGGGCGCGGACCCTCGGAATCGAGGATGAGTACGGCATCGAGGAGGGAAAGCCCGCCGACTTTGTCATCTTCGACGCGCCGACTCCGATTGACGTCATCAGCCTGCGCGCGACCCGCCGGTACGTCGTCCACCGCGGCCGGGTGATCGCCGAGACGACCCCGGCGCGCACGACGCTCCTGGGGGATCCCCTGAACTTTGCGGTGGCCGGAGTCAGGTAGCCACGGTCACGGGCGCGCCAGCACGTGCTCGTTCACCGCCGGTATCACTTGCTCGCCAAAGGCGGATAACGTCGCGTCCTGGGCGTCGTGCTGAAGGTAGAGACCGAAGTGGTCCACGCCGAGGGCGGCGAGCTCCCGCA
>JALYZB010000056.1 GCA_030945945.1 Actinomycetota bacterium
GCGGGCAGGGTCCCGCGGGCGCCGGCGGGACCGGGACGACGGCAGGCTCGGTCCAGGTCTGCAGCGCGGCCGTACGCAGGAACTGGACGCCAGGCTTGCCGCCGATCTTGTCGGCGTCCAGGTACACGCTGGTGAAGGCCTCGCCCCAGCCGCGCGCACCGACCGAGAACATCACGGCCCGGCCCGGCCCGGCCCAAGTGTGGGCGCCGACGGGACCGGCCTGGAAGGCGACCAGGGTCCCGGGCTGGAGCGCGCGCTCACCGCCCGGATCGCGCAGCACCGGCTCGCCGGAGACGACGTACATCCACTCCTCGACCCCGTCGTGAAAGTGGTAGGGAGCGCGCGTGTAGCCAGCCTTCGTCTCGAACACAGTCGCGCCGATCAGGCGCGCGCCCAGCGGCTCGGTCAGGTCGTGATACGTGGTCTGGAACGTGCCGCGTTCGTACATCAGCTGCGTATCGCATTGCGCGACGTTGACTTTCGCCAGCACGCGGGCATGATCGCACGGCGAACGACAGGCGCGTGCGAGTGATGGCCTGCCGCCGGGTACCTTGTTAGGCGTGTCCGCGCTGACGATGCAGCCGACGGTACTCAGCGAGGTCGGGCTGCGTGAGCACAATGAAGATGCTGCGTTCGCCTCGCCACGCTTGGTCGCGGTTGCCGACGGGGTCGGAGGAGCGGCGGCCGGTGAGGTCGCAAGTCGACTGGCGATTCTGAAGATGATCGGGCTTGAGAAGCGACGTCTCGTTGGTTCGCTGCAGCAGGAGCTCGGTGCCGCGGTGGACGATGCGAACGCGGTGATCGAGTTCGCTGCCTTGTATGAGCCCCGTCACGCCGGCATGGGCACCACGCTCACTGCGGTCGCGCTCTCCAACGACGGCACCTATCTGGTCGCCAACGTCGGCGACTCACGCACTTACCTTCTCCGCAACGCGCGGGTATGTCGTCTCACTCGCGATGACAGTTTGATGCAGGAGCTGATCGACCGCGGCGCGATCACCGAGGTCGAGGCTCGCCGACATCCACGACGCTCCGTCGTCCTTGAAGCACTCGATGGCGGCAAGCGCGCCCCTGCAGCGGTCCGAGCACTTCAAGCGCAGGCTCGGGATCGCCTGCTGTTGTGCTCCGACGGCATCAGCGACTACCTGGACGACACCGAGCTCGCCACGCTGCTAAGCATCGGCGACGCGGCTATCGCGGCCCGCCGCCTCATCGACTCCGCGCTCAAGCACGGCAGCAACGACAACCTCACTGCCGTGGTCACCGACGTCATCAGCGGCAGAGCACCCCATGAGGGGTGGCTTAGCGCGCTGCCCGCCAGCGACACCAGATAGCGGATCGTTTCCGCTCCGTCGCCATCCCGGCGCTTTCGGCGAGATGGCGGCTTCCGGCCGGATGCGGCACTTGGTGTGGGAGCGCTCCCGTCGCGTAGCGAGCGTCCAAAGGGCAGACTCCCGTTTGGCGAAAGGGAGCGTCTGAGCGGTCATTGACGATCCGAGCGCAAGCGGCTCACTGAGTCGGAAGGCCGGCGTCGGGAAGGCTTACCGGCCAGCTGAGACCAAATGTCAGCCGAGCGCCCGATGCAGAGGTCGCTTAGTCGGGGGGCGCTGCTCTAATTACCGCCCGCGGGCGGTCAATATCAGTCGGTCGGAGGCAGACCCGACAGCTTGTCGCTCTTGAGGGCTTGCAGTGCGTCGATCGTGTCGGCCTGTGCCGGTTCTTTGTCGGGCCGGTAGCGCTTGACCCGAGCGAATCGCAGCGCCACCCCGCCGGGATAGCGGCTTGAGGACTGGACGCCGTCGATCGCGATCTCGATCACGAGCTCAGGCGCGACTAGCACCGCGATGCCTTCCCGAGCGGTCTCGCGAGCTAGCAGCGCTTCGGTCTGCCAGGCCAGCAGCTCGTCGGTTAACCCCTTGAAGGTCTTACCCACCATCACGAAGCCGCCGGTGCCGGGATCGCGTGCGCCGAGATGCAGATTGGATAGTCGCCCTTGGCGGCGGCCGTGTCCCCATTCAGCGCCGAGCACGACGAGGTCATAGGTGCGTACCGGTTTGACCTTGCGCCACGCCGCGCCTCGACGCCCGGCGGCGTAGGTCGAGTCAACGTTCTTGATGACTACGCCCTCGTGACCGGCCGCCAGCGCGTCTTTGAGTACCTGCTCTGCGGCCGCGACATCGTCGGTAACGACCGCGGTCACGATCAGCCCCGGCGCGATCTGGCGCAGCCGTGCGGCGCGTTGATGCTGGGGTAAGTCGAGCAGGTCGATCCCGTCGACATGCAGGATGTCAAACAAGAATGTCACCACTCCGTCCGGCGGGGCGTCGGTGTCGATTTGAGACATCGTCTCCTGAAAGGTCGCCGGACCGTCGGCGGCCATCCAGAGCGCTTCACCGTCAAGCACGACGTCGTTCACTGGCAGCGCTCGCACTGCCGAGACGATTGCAGGCAGACGCGCGGTCAGGTCGTTGAGGTTGCGTGAGAAGACCCCGACCTCGTTGCCGCGACGGTGAATCTGCACCCGCAGGCCGTCCAGCTTGTGTTCGACCGAGGCGCAGCGAAACGCGGTAACCGCCTCGGCCACGCTCGCGCCCGGAGAGGCGAGCATCGGCAACACCGGGCGCATGACCTGCAGGCCGACTGCGAGCAGCCCCGCCTCGCCTTCCGCGAACGCAATCTCTGCGGTGTGAGCCAAATCACCGCAGAGCATCAAGGCCCGGCGGGTTACG
>JALYZB010000065.1 GCA_030945945.1 Actinomycetota bacterium
GCTCTACGTCATCACCGCTCACCCCAACCCGACCCGCTATGACGTCATGCAACCCGGACTGGTGACCACGGCATCGGTCCAGCACGAGATCATCGGCTCGCTTCATCGCACCCGGGTGGTGGTGCGATGGCTGGACCCCCGGGCCGGCCGGCGACGGCGTGCAGACCAGCCCAGCCGATGCCCGCGCGCTGCGCGGCCTGCAACGCGAGCTGAGGCGGCTCACCCAGCCGGGGGAGCCGATCTTCGTGGCCAATCCGCGCTTTGATCTCGTCCACGCCGGCGACCCACTGCTTTACCTCATCACCGGGCACCCCAACCCGACCCGCTATGACGTCATGCAGCCCGGGCTGGTGACCACCGCTTCGGTCCAGCGCGAGATCATCGGCTCACTTCAGGGCACCCGGGTGGTGGTACGGTGGCTGGATCCTCGCGCCGGCCTGCGCGAGCCCAACGGCGCCGGCCGCTCCAGCGGCATCCATCTCCTGGACCGATGGCTGGCCACCCATTTTCATCCGGTCGCACGCTCCGGGGTCTATGAGACGCTGCTGCGTGACGGCGCCGGGACCCGGAGGCCCCGGTGAGCGACCGGCTGCCCTTCCCGCGGGCCGAGCTGCGCCGCCGCACGCTGCGCGGCACGGTCGTCACGACCGGCTTCCTGGTCTTCATCGACGCACTCGTGCTCGTCCAGGGGTTGATCGTCACCCGCCTCCTGGGTCCGCGACAGATCGGCCTCTACGGTGTCGTCTCGACCACGGTCATCTCGCTGATCGCGCTCAAGCGGGTGGGGATCGACGAGGCCTTCGTCCAGCAGGAGGAGCCCGACCAGGCGCGCGAGTTCCAGCTCGCGTTCACGCTGGAGCTCGGACTCTCGCTGGGCACGTGCGCGGTGATCCTCGCCCTCTCCCCCGTCGTGGCGGCGGTCTACTCCGATCACCGGCTGCTGGCGCTGATGGCCAGCCTCGCCTACCTGCCGCTCGCCTTCGCGCTGCAGTCCCCACTGTGGGTGTTCTTCCGACGCATGGACTACCGCCGGCAGCGCTCGCTACAGGCGATCCAGCCGTTGGTCGGATTCGTGGTCACGGTGCCGCTGGCCGCCGCCGCCGGCCTGGGGGTCTGGAGCCTGGTCATCGGCCAAGTCGCCGGGTACGTGGTTGCGGTCGCGGCCGCCGTCGCGGTGTCGCCGTATCCGCTGGGGCTGGCCTTTGACCGGGCCGCCGCTGCCCGCTACCTGCGCTTCTCGGCCCCGATCCTGATCACCGTGCTGGCCGGGCTCGTGATCGCGCAGGGCCCGTTTCTCGCCGTCAAGCTGCAGGACGGGCTCGCCGCCGCGGGCTTCATCACGCTCGCCGTCACCCTGACGCGTTACATCGACCGCGCGGATCAGATCATCACCGCCACCATCTACCCGGCCATCTGCGCCATCCAGGGCCAGCGCCGCGCCTTGGAAGAGCTGTATGAGAAGTCCAACCGGGCCACGCTGGTGTGGGTGGCGCCCTACGCGGCGGCCCTGGTGCTGTTCAGCCCCGACCTGGTCAGCTTCATCCTCGGCGCAACCTGGCGTCCGGCGATCGTCCTGCTCCAGGGTCTGGCCGTCACCGGTGCGATCACCCAGCTGGGCTTTAACTGGTTCTCCTTCTACCGCGCCCACGGCGACACCCGACCGCCGGCCGTCGAGGCCGTGGTCACGGCGATTGCCTTCGCCGTCCTGATCCCCGTCGGGCTGGTGCTGGACGGCTTTCATGGGTTCGTGTTCGCGCGGATCGCGGTCGCGCTGGTCGGGCTGGCGGTGCGCGGCGTCTACACGCGGCGGATGCTGCCCGACACCCGCTACCGGCACCTTGTGGTGCCGGTACTGGCGCCGGTCGCCGCGGCCAGCGGCGCCGCGCTGGCGATCCGGCTGGTGCTGTGGGGCGGCCGGCGACCGTGGGGACAGGCGCTCGCTGAGCTGATCGCCTTCGGGGTCCTCTACGGGCTGGCCGCGTGGTGGCGGGAGCGTCCGCTGCTCGCCGAGCTGGTCGGGGCGCTGCGCGACAGCCGCGCGCAACCGGGGGTGCCAGGGCCGGGGGACACTGACGCGCCGCTCGCCGGCGCGGTTTGACCCGACCTCAGCGTTGGTGAGCGACGGCGAGATCCTGGTGATGCAATGCGTCGCGCCCGCTCCAGGAGCCGGGGTCGATGTGGTCGAGCTCGAGACCGTGGGCGACGAGGCGCTCACGCAGCCAGAGCTCCTCATAGGCGACGGCCGCCTCGGGCACGGCCGGGTTGGCGACCGCGCCTGGCAGTTGGGGCCCGATCCGGACAAAGCCCTCCGGCGGGCCCGAGCAGTCCAAGAGCAGCCAGGTGGTGAACAGCCGCCCGCCGGGCACGAGCACGCGCGCCGCCTCGGCGAGGTAGCGCTCGGCGGTGGCTGGCAGCACGTGCGTGAACAGCGAGGTGGCGACGGCGAGATCGAAGCTCGCGTCGGCGAACGGGAACCGGTAGCTCTCCGGAGCCTTGCGGCCCTGCGGGTTGTACAGCGCGTTGCTCAGGTCCGCGTGGTGAAATCCAAACGGCGCCGGCGTGCCCGCATAGTGCCCGCGGCACCACTCGATCCCCTCGAGCACGACGTCGAAGCCGTCGTAGGAGCCCGGCGGACGCAGCACCGGAACCAAGATCCGGGCCATCCGGCCGATGCCACAGCCGATGTCCAGGACCCGGTCATCGGGCCGCAGGCCGGCGAGTGACTCGAAGTAGCCGCGGAGCTCCTCACCGGTGGCCCGGAAGTCGGTGTTGCCGACGTAGCCGGTGAGCCGGCGTGGGGGCGTGAACGCATCCCGGCGCCGCAACGCCGTGTCGGCGGCGTCGGCGAGGCGCAGGCGCAGGGACTGGGTGGCTCGGTTCAGCAGCGGCACGCCGGGCTCCGCTCACGACCCGTCGGCGACGGCGACAACCCCGATCGAGACCCCGGCGGGCAGCCGCGCCCCGCGCTCGATCAGCCCGGCCTCGAGCCGCATCGGGGACTCGAGGACCGCGCTGAGCAGCGGCGGCGTCAGCTTGAGGTCGGGCCGCCCGGCCCGCTCGGGGTTGCGCCGTGCCAGCAGGCGCACCGTGGCGATCGGGGGCAGCAGCACCGAGTTGAAGTAGCTGGAGACGATCGGCCGCCAGCCGGTGGCCGCCAAGCGCCGGCGCAGCTGGCGCTGTGTGTACCGTCGAAAATGATGGTGAACGATGTCGTGCTGGCTCCACAGCCAGCGGTAGGCGGGCACCGTGACCAGCAGCCGCGCGCCCGGGGCGGCCACCCGACGCAGCTCGCGCATCGCCGCGAGATCGTCCTCGAGGTGTTCGAGCACGTCGGTGGCGAGGATCAGATCGAACGACGCAGCGTCGAAGTCAAGCGCCTCGAGCCGGCCCTGGGTGGCGCCGTCAAGACCCCGCTGGCGGCAGAAGTCGATCGCGTCGGCCGAGAAATCCACCCCGGTCGCGGTGCCCAGCCGACCGTACTCGATCAGGTTCTGGCCCGTCCCGCAGCCGGCGTCGAGCATCCGCACCCCCGGCGGCGTTCCGGCCCGGCGCAGCAGCGCCCAGATGACCGCGCGCCGGCCGGCGAACCACCAGTGTGTGTCCTCGAGCTCGAACTGCTCGCGATAGGCCTGCTGTTCCAAGCGGGCGATTCAAGCAGACGGTCTGCCGCCTGCCGCCCCCGTCCGGCGCGTCGAGCACTTGACGCGCTCCCGACAATGCATCTGACGGTCCTGTGCGGCCGTCTCGCGGCGCCAGACCCCACCCAATCCCATCACCTGCCTCGCCGGGAACCCTTAGTCTCCGGGTGATGCGAGAGGCGCAACCGCTGCTGTCGGTCGTCGTCCCGGTCTACAACGAGGAGGCCAACCTGCCCGAGCTGCACCGTCGCGTGAGCGACGCGGTCAGCGGGCTGGACGGACGGACGGAGATCATCTACGTCGACGACGGCTCCGCCGACGGCTCGGCAGAGATCGCCCGCGGGTGGATCGAGGACCCGGCCGTCGACGTGGTGCTCGTACGGCTGTCGCGCAACTTCGGCATGGAGGTCGCCATGTCCGCGGGCATCGATCAGGCCCGCGGCGACCACGTGGCCCTGATGCACGCCGACCTCCAGGACCCGCCCGAGCTGCTGCCCGAGCTGATGGCCGCGGTGACCGCCGGCGCCGATGTTGCCTACGCCCGGCGGATCGGTCGTGACGAGAGCGCGCTCAAGCGGTTTCTCGCCACCGCCTTCTACGGGCTCATGGCCCGCTTTGCCCGGGTCCCCTATCAGGGCCAGGCCGGCGACTTCCGGGTCATGTCCCGCCGCGTCGTCGAGGCGATCAAGCTGATGCCCGAGCGCCGGCGCTTCCTGCGCGGGCTCGTGGCCTGGGTCGGCTTTGAGCAGGTGCCGGTCGAGTACCGGCGGGCCGGGCGCCACGCGGGGCGCGGGGCCTCCTATCCCCAGCTGCTCGGCCTCGCCCTGGAGGCGCTGACCGCCTTCTCGGACGTACCGCTGCAGCTCGCGACGCTGTTCGGCCTGTTCATCGCGCAGCTGAGCGCGCTAGGAGCACTAATGATCCTCATCCTCACCGTGCTCGGCACCGTGCATCCCGGCGTCTGGGTGTGGGTGCTGACCGCGGTGCTGTTCCTCTCCGGGGTGCAGCTGACCACCGTCGGGATCCTCGGGCGCTACCTGGCTCGCGTCCACGCCGAGGTGCTGGCGCGGCCGCTGTACCTGCTGGAGAGCGTGGTCCGCAGCCCGGCCGCGACCGGCCGCGCACCGGCCGACGGCGATCCGGCGTCCGGGGTTGACCCGACGCCGTCCGCGGCGACGTGACCGCCACCCTGCGCCGGATCGCCCCCCCGGGCACGACAGCCGACGCCTCACGGCCGCGTCGGGCCGGCTCGTGGTGGCCGCTGGGCGTGTACACGCTGCTCTCGCTGCTGCTGTTCGGAATCCCCGTGCTCGGCCACTTCGCCACCCACGTGGTGGCCTCGGACCCGATCGACTCCAGCCAGTTCATGTGGTTCTTCGCATGGTGGCCGCACGCCGTGCTGCACGGGCTCAACCCGTTCGTGACCCACGCGATGTTCGTTCCCGAAGGCTTCAACCTGACCTGGTCCACCGCGATGCCGGGGCCTGCGCTGGCGCTCACCCCGGTCACCGAGCTGTTCGGCGCCTCGGTGACCTGGAACGTCATCCAGCTCGTCTCGCCGGCGCTCGGGGCGTGGACGATGTACCTGCTGTGCCGCGAGATCACTGGCCGGACCGGACCGTCGCTGGTCGCCGGCTACGTCTTCGGCTTCTCGCCCTACATGCTCGTGCACCTCACCGGCGGGCCGTATCTCGCGCTCGTGGCGCTGCTGCCGGTGGTCATCCGGCTGATCCTGCGCCGGCTGCGGGGAACGCTTGGACCCCGGCGGTTCGTGATCTACACGGCGCTGGCCCTGATCGCCGAGTTCCTGACCTCCAGCGAGGTGCTGGCCACCGCGACCGTGTTCGGCGGCCTGGCCTACCTGATGGCGTTCGCGCTCTATCCCGCCCACCGGCGGTCGCTGCTTGAGACCGCCGCCCGGCTCGCCGGGGCCTACGTGGTGACCGTGATCCTGATCAGCCCGTTTCTCTACTTCTTCTTCTTCGGGCACCAGTACCCGCCCGGGGCGACCTTCTTCCCGGCCGACGTCGTCTCCTTCGGGCTGCCTCCGTCGCTGGTCGCGCTCGGGCGCCACGTCCCCCCGTTCGGGGGCTCAAACAACGAGTCCTACCTCGGTCTGCCGCTGATCGTGCTCATCCTCGCCTGGATCTGGACCGAGCGCCGGCAGCGTCGCACCTGGATGATCGTCACTCCGATGGCGGCGGCGCTGCTGTGCTCGCTGGGGGGCTACCTGATGGTGCGCGGGCAGTTCACCTCGATCCCGGGGATCTGGAAGTGGCTGGCCGACCTGCCGATTCTCAAGTATGCGATCCCCGTGCGGCTGTCGCTGTTCGTGATCATCCCGGCCGCGGTGATCGTCGCCCTGTTCCTGTCCGGGTCGGGGGGGCGGGGACGCTGGCGTTGGGCGCTCGCCGCCCTGGCGATCGCGTTCATCGTCCCCGATGTGGGGTCGAGCAACTGGAACACGCTCGTGCGCGACCCGGCGTTCTTCTCCAGCGGCCAGTACCGCCATTACCTGCACGCGTCCGACAACGTGCTGACCGTGCCCGCCTGGGGTCCCAACGAGCGCTGGCAGGCCGATACGGGCTTCGCCTTCAACCTCGCCGACGGCTACGCCGGAAACCCGTTCCCGGTCGCCTACTCGCGGTATCCCACCTGGGGAACGCTGCTCAGCGGTCACCTGACGCCGGACTACGCCGCGCAGCTGAAGCGGTTTGTCCATGACAAGGGCGTGACCGCGATCGTCGTCGACGCCTCCGATCCCGGACCGTGGCGTCGGCTGTTCGCGCCGCTCGGGGTCGCCCCGCTCACGACCGGCGGGGTCATCTACTACCGGTTGCGCGGCTGAGCCGAGCCGACCCCGGATTTGGGGTTCGGAGCCCTTAGACTGGCCCCGATGACGCCGCCCTCCCTGTCGGTGGTCGTCCCGGCCTACAACGAGGCCGAGGAGATCCCCACGATTGTCCCTGCCGTCCTGGATGTCCTGCGGGTGCGTGAGGGCACGTGGGAGCTGATCGTCGTCGACAACGCCAGCGAGGACGACACCGTCGCCCGGATGGCACCGTTCCTGGAGGACCCGCGAGTCCGTCTGATTCGCAATGAGCGCAACCGTGGCAAGGGGTACTCGGTGCGCCGCGGCATGCTGGCGGCGACCGGCGAACTGCGGCTGATGTGCGACGCGGACTGCACCCCGTCGCTGAGCTCGCTGCCCGCCCTGGAGGCGATGATCGTCAAGGCCGACATCGTCGCCGGCGCGCGCAATGCCGCCACCTCCCAGGTGGAGCGCTACCAGCCGATCGAACGCCGGGCCGCGAGCCTGGCCTTCATCTTTTTGTGTCGGCGGATCATGGGCGAACCGTTGCGCGACGTGTTCTGCGGCTTTAAGCTGTTCACGGCGGCGGCGGCTGAGGACGTGTTCTCGCGCTCTCAGATCGACGGCTGGGCGTTTGACGCCGAGACCCTCGCGATGGCCCGGGCGCTCGGCTATCGGGTGGCGCCGTGCGGCATCGTGTGGACGCATCGGCCCGGTTCACGGCTCTCGGTCCCGCGGATCATGATCCCCGTGCTGCGTGAGCTGATCGCCACGCGGACCCGCCTGAAGGGCGCGGTCGCCCGGCCGGGCATCAACACCGCCGAGAAGCTGGCCTCAGCGCCCGGCCCCCGCCGCTGAGCCCGACTCCGAACGCGTCCCGGACGCCGCTGACCGGCGCGGGAACGCCTGCCAGGCGGCCACGAGCAGCAGGCCGAACGCCGCCGTGCCCACGTAGTGGGCGGTCAGATGGGCCATCGCATAGCCGTACTGGTTGCCGCCCACGGCCTGCGCGGGATGGGCGAGATAGAGCACGGGGACGACAATGCCGAGCAGGGCCGCGGCGATCAGGGTCAGCCGGACGGCGCCCACCCCCCGCGACAGGATGAGCACGAGCGCCGGCAGCGAGACGACCCCGGGGCCGATCCCGAATACGAAGCCGAACGCAAGCGCGGGCAGCAGGGCGCGGCGCAGCGCGGCCACCGGCCTCAGGGGGACCGGGTCGCGCGGGGTCACGCCGGCCCCGCGTTGATCGCGCGGGCGGGCGGCGGGCGTGAACTGAGGTGCGCGGGAGCGGGCGCGCCGTGAGACGGTGCCTGCTCTCGAGGCGGCAGCCAGGATCAGCAGGCAGACCAGGCCGGCGAGCCCGGAGATGAGGTAGCCCAGCTTGGCCAGCTGGTTGGGCGCGAAGGCAAAGCGCACGGTGTGACAGGCCGGCCCGATCCGCCAGCCGTTGGCGTAGCCGTCGATCGGCACCGGGGCGCCGAGTGCGCTGCCGTTGCAGAACGCCTGCCAGCCGCGGTTCACGCCCTCGCCGAGCACCAGCCAGGATGGTCCGGTGACCGCCACGCGGATCCCGTTGTCGGCGCCGTGGGCGCTGGTCCCGATGACGATGACCCGCCCCGTCGTGCCTGACTGCGCCCCGCTGCCGATGGCGCCGCTGACGGCCACCCCGCCGCTTGAGTTGCCCCCGGCGGCCACCGCCACGGGAGCGGGAGCCGGAGAGCTCAGGCGCAATGCATCGACCGCGAGTGCTCCGGGTGCCACGGCCAGGGTCGCGGTTCCGGCCGCCAGCGTGACCGGGGCGCCGCAGGAGCGGGCCGGCAGCGGCGTCCCGGCGGAGAAGGCGCGCGTGCTGCCGCTGACCCGCAACGGCACCCGCACGCCGTCGACCACGAACGAGACGGCACCGCAGCCGGAGGCGATCTCAGCCCGCTGGGAGCCATGGACAGCGCCGGCCGGGCCGAGACCCTGCAGCTCGGCGATCCCGACCGCACCCCGTTGCGCGGCCGTCGCACCCGCGGGAGCGACCGCAGCCAGGACGACGACGCGCAGCCGTCGGATGCGGATGGCGCGGGGCAGCACGACCGCACCCGAGCGACCGACGCGCAGAGGGGGGCTGGCACTCGACGGCGTCACCACCGAGACGACGGTCGGGCGCCGCACCGGCACCGCCGCGGCGATGATCCGCAGCCGGCGAATCGTCTGCCGGGACGGCAGGGCGACCGACAGCCAGGGTCGGGCCGGCGGCGCCCAGTCCCCGACCCAGGCGGTGGCCCGGGAGCCGTCCAGTGCCATCGACCCGCGAACGCCGGGCGCCCCGTCAAAGCGGCTCGAGCTCGTCACCGACGCGCGACTGCGGACGCCGGCCAGGCGATCGAGCGCGTCATCCGGGGCCGTGTCCAGCGCCGTGACCCAGGCCGAGGCGGTGAACGGCCGGGGCGCCGGGACGGTGAAGACACGGCGCATCGCCGTCTCCGCGTCCCCGGCCTGCGGGATCGAGGAGGCCCCGGCGGGCGGCGCCGAGGCAGCCGCCGGGTCCCGGGCGAACGGATCGTCGCCGGTGACCCGGGAGAAAATGTAGCTGAGCCCGGCCGTGCGCAGGGCGCCGGAGGGGGCGGCGGCCCGAGCGCCATCCACCGGCAGCCGCAGGGCCTGGGCGGGGTGCAGGCCGGGGATCCGCAGCTCGGCGATACCGCCGGCCCCGGACCACCCACCGGCGGACGGGGACACGCCGGTCAGGGTGACTCGCAGCGAGGTCGCCGAGGCCAGACCGAGCGTGAGATGGTTCCACCCCGGACGCACGGTGAAGCTCCGTCCGGCGATCTGCACCGCATGCACGGCCCCGTCGATGGCGGGCGCGGGCAGCAGATCGACCGCGGGGACCGGACGCGGGGCGGTGAAGTCGGCCTGCAGCCAGCGATTGGCCGGGGACAGGGTCGGGTCAGCCAGCCACGCGGTGGCGGGTGACCCGTCCAGCGCGGCGAAGGCGGCGTGCTCGGGGTACTGACGGGTCTGGGGCGAGAACGGAGCCTGGACGTCACGGAGCCCGGAATCCACCGACACGGTCTCATCGGCGGGGCCGCCCCCGAACGGATCGAGGATCAGTCCGTCGGCGCTGACGCTCTCGTCGGCGGGCAGCACGGCGCCGGCGTTCTGCTCCAGCGACCCGGGCGCGAAGGCCTGGCGGCGGTTGGAATCCGTGATCACCAGCTGCCCTCCGCGGGCCAGCGCACCCCGCAGCTGGGCCGGGGTGAGATCCGCGGCGTAGCGCAGCGCGTGGTCGGCGGGCAGCCCCCCGAAGGCGGCCAGGCCGGCCACGCCGGCGGCCGATCCGTCGATGATGACCGGCTGGGCGACCGGCTCGACCCGGATCAGGCCGCGGGCCGAGGGCAGGTCATAGCGGCGGACCTCGGGCAGGCCGACCGGGGTCCCGAGTCCCCTCGGGGCAAAGCTGCGCACCGGGCCGTAGGCCCGCGCCGGACGGCCGAAGCCGGGCTGCGCGGCGAGCACGGAGGCGGCGTCAGCCGGGTTGGGCGCGTCGCTGCGAGCCAGGTCAGCGTCGCTGCCGGTGATCACCGAACGGGCGCTGATCAGCGAGAGCAACGGGGGCAGCTGGCCCGGGAGCAGGCGGCGCTGGTGCACGAGCGCATCGATCGTCCACAGCAGGTCGGTGGCCCGCAGGTCCGCGTAGGGGACCTGGGTGCGCTCGGCGACCGGGCGTCGCGTAAGCGCGGCCAGGATCGGATCCTGAGTCCCGCCCCAGGTGTAGAAGGAGAAGAGATCGCCCGGCAGCACGACGGCGCGGGAGTTGGCGGGCAACTCGTGGTCCAGGCCGGCGGCAGCGGCCGTCCACGCCACCGGCACGCGGTGATAGGAGAGCTTGGAGTCCGGAGCGCGGCCGCTGGTCAGCGGCCAGGCCGCCAGGGCGAGCACGGCGATCACCGTGGCCGCGAAGCCCGTGCGCCAGATGCCGCCCGGGGCGCGACCGGCCAGCCAGGGCCAGATCGCCGCTGTGGCGCCGCCGGCCAGGCAGGCCAGGGCGAGGGCGAGCAGCGGCGCAGCCTTGTAGGAGGCGCGCAGGAACTGCACCGCGGCGACATGGCGGTAGGTGAAGTTCAGCCCCTGACGCAGGGGTGTCCCCTCGGGGAAGCCGGCCCCCATCACGAGCAGCGCGGCGAGCGCGAGGCCGAGGAAGAATGGGCCGTAGCGCCAGCGGCGGGTGACCGCAAATCCGGCCAGCGCGAGCGCGGGCAGCAGCAGGGTGGCGACCACGACCGGCGCGGAGAACAGCAGCGCGTGGGAGTCCTGGAAGTACGGGATCGCGTGGCCGGCGAACCCCAACCCAACGTAGGACAGCCAGAAGCTCATCAGCCGCAGGCTTTCGGTCAGGCTCGTCGTCCCCCAGACCGTTCCGGGCTGCTCGGTGAAATGCAGGAAGTTGATCCCGTAGGCCGACTGCACGTAGGCGGGGATGACCCACCACAACGAGGCCAGTGCGGTGAGCGGCACGGCCCGCGCGAGGAGGCCCCGGATCTGCGGCCATGCCACAGCGCGCTGCCCCCATTCGTAGAGCAGCAGCAGCGCGGGCCCGAGCAGCATCCAGGCGGTGACCGCCCCGTTGATCCCGCCTCCTGAGGCGGTGACCAACAGCGCCACGGCGGCCGGCCGGCGCCAGCGCCGCGGCTCGCGCAGACCGTCGTGGACGGCCAGCATCAGCCAGGGCAGCGCCGCGTAGGCCAGGAAGGTGACCGTCGTGCGGTTGGCGTAGGTGACCACGAACGGGTTGAAGACGGCGACGGCGCCCGCGACCAGCCCGGCGGGGACCGAGACGCGGCCCAGCAAGGTCCCCAGCAGGCGGGCCACTCCCCAGGCCGCGAGCCACAGCAGTGTCCCCAGCCACAGCCGCTGGACCACCCAGTCGGGCAGCCCGATCAGATGTCCGAGCGCGAAGAAGGGGCCCATCGGGAACAGATAGCCGGCGGTCTGGCCCGTGCGGACGTCCCCGAGCGCCCCGGAGGAGCTCCACATCGAGGCGACATCCCCGAGGAAGCGGATCGGGTCGACATGGAGGTTGATCTTGGTGTCCGCGGTGGCCAGCCCGGGACGCTGGACGAAGGCGATCAGGTACGCCACGACGCCGAACAGCGGGACGCCCGCGGCTGCGCGAGGCCTGGTCATCGGGGGAGAAGGGTAACGGTGGCGCGGCGCCCCCTGACCGGAGGTGACCGCGTAGGGTTTAACCGTGGACAGAGCCAGGCTGTGGTTGACCGTGCCGACCTTCAACGAGGCCGGCAACGTGGAACGGATCGTGCGTGACGCGCTGGTCCAGCTGGAGCACTGTGCGCCCGGCGATCACCGCATCCTGGTCGTCGACGATGCCTCGCCGGACGGGACGGGCGCGCGCGCCGACGCGCTTGCGTCCGAGCTGCCCGCGGTCGAGGTACTGCACCGGACCGGCAAGCAGGGGCTGGGCCGTGCCTACCTGGCGGGCTTTGAGCATGCGTTGGCCGGCGGCGCCGAGCGGGTGATCGTGATGGACGCCGACTACTCGCACGATCCCGCGTACCTGCCGGGGATCCTCGCCGCCGCGCAGACCAGTGATCTCGTGCTCGGCTCGCGCTACGTGGCCGGCGGGTCGGTCGTCGAGTGGCCGCCGCTGCGCCGGCTGCTCAGCCGGGCGGGCTCGCTGTATGCGCGCGCGGTGCTCGGCGTCTCGGTCCGCGATCTCACCGGCGGCTACCGGTGTCTGAGCCGGGATGTGCTCGAGGGCGTCGAGGTCGCCACGCTGCGCTCGCAGGGGTACGTGTTCAACATCGAGCTGACCTTCCGCGCGCTGCAGGCGGGCTTCCGGGTGATCGAGGTGCCGATCGTGTTCCGCGATCGGACGGTGGGCGAAAGTAAGATCTCGCTGTCGATTGCGATCGAGGCCCTGTGGCTGGTCCCGAGCCTTCGCTTCCCGTCGCTGCGGCGCTTCTGGCCGGCGCGGACAAGTCCGCTCGCGCACCCCGCCGCCCGGATCGAGGTTGACCCCCCGGCCGACCGCGACCACGCCGACGGACCGTCAGTAGGGCCAGGGTCCGTGCTCGCCGGTGTGCCCGAGCAGCCGGGCCAGCGGCGTGAGCTTCGTGACTACGGCCACCTTGACGAGCAGGTTGCGAACGAACCACGGGACCGAAGCCAGCTGGCGTGAGGTGCTGATCAGTGCCGCGACGGGGCTGAGCGCCTCGCGGCGGTAGATGGCCAGCGAGCCGCGACGCCCGTCATAGCGCCAGCGCCGCGAGAAGACGAGCAGGCGCAGCTGGGCGAGCATCACTCCGATCGCGTTGAACGAGTCATGGATCAGCATCGCGCCCCCGATCGGGACGCGGTCACCCCAGCTCTCGATGTCGGCCCGGGCCGGTGCGTAGCGGTGCGCGCCGTCGACGTAGAGCAGATCGATCATGCCCGGGACCGCACCCAGCGCCGACTGCGAGGGCTCGCGCACGTGGCGGACGCGATCATCAATCTCGGCGCGACGCAGGTTCGCCCAGAAGACGCTGTGGTCACTGTCGCCGACCTCGGCGTTGGGAGCGTATTCCTGCGGACCGCGGTCGTTGCCCCCGTGAGGATCGATCGCCACCATCTGCACCCCGTCGGCCCGCGCGCTGGCCAGCACGATCGTCGAGCGCCCGCGGAAGGAGCCGATCTCGACGATCTGACCGGGCGGACGGGTCGTCTGCGCGGCATCCCAGAGCGCACGCGCCTGGGCGTCCGACAGCCAGCCCTCGACGCCGTCGACGCGGGCCAGCGCCTCGGAGAAGCTCACCGCGGCGCTCACGCCCGCGCCCGCCGCCGGGGGCGTGGGC
>JALYZB010000143.1 GCA_030945945.1 Actinomycetota bacterium
CGCCGGAACCGACCGCTCGGAGTCCGCCGAGCGCGAGGAGCACGACGAGACCGAGACCGAGGAGAGCGAGGAGGATCTGCTCGGCGTTGAGATCGAGATCACGCCGGCCGGAAAGGATCCCAAACGCCTCTCGCTGCTCTCCGGGGGTGAGAAGTCGATGACCGCGCTGGCCTTTTTGTTCGCGGTGTTCCTCGCCCGGCCCTGCCCGTTCTACATCCTGGACGAGGTCGAGGCCGCGCTCGATGACCTCAACATCGATCGCTTCCTCGCCCTGCTGCGCCAGTATTCGTCACGCGCGCAGTTCATCGTCGTCACCCACCAAAAGCGCACCATGGATGCCGCGGACTCGCTGTACGGGGTGTCGATGGGCTCCGACGGGATCTCCAAGGTGGTCTCGCGCCGCCTCACCGAGCTTCAGGCGGCCTGACCGCCGCCGCCGCGCTGGTACAGTCGCCGCCGTCATGGCACGCGAATGGCGGGATCTCTTCATCGTCGACGGCCCTGTGGACCCGTCCGCGGACTCGTCGGCTCCCACCGAGCAGCGGCGCGTCGGTCGCTTCCGGCGGCTGCGCGAGAGCCTGCGCAAGACCCGTCAGGCGCTGCAGTCAGAGATCCAGGCCACCCTGTTCGAGGATCTCTCCGATGCGACCTGGGAGCGCCTGGAGGAGGCGCTGATCTACGCTGATGTCGGCGCCCAGACGACCGCCAAGGTGGTCGCCCAGCTCGAGCAGGAAGTCTCCGATCAGAAGCTGACCGGGGGAGAGGAGCTCTCAGATCGGCTGGTCGAGCTGCTCACCGGCATCGCCCAGACCGGGGATGACCGCATTGACCTGCGTTCGCACCCGACCGTGATTCTCGTCGCCGGGGTCAACGGCACCGGCAAGACGACGACGGTCGGAAAGCTGGCCTGGCACCTGAGCAAGGAACTCGGCCAGTCGGTCGTGCTCGCGGCCGCCGATACCTTCCGCGCCGCCGCCGTCGAGCAGCTCGAGCTGTGGGCCCAGCGCGCCGAGGTCGGCTTCGTGCGCGGCCCCGCCGATTCGGACCCGGGGTCGGTGGCCTTCGAGGGGGTCACCCAGGCCCTGCGCCAAGACGCCGACGTACTAATCGTCGACACCGCCGGGCGCCTGCACACCCAGGACGACCTGATGGCCGAGCTGGGCAAGGTCAGCCGGGTGATCGCCAAGCAGATCCCCGAGGCCCCCCACGAGACGCTGCTCACCGTGGATGCCACCACCGGTCAGAACGGGCTGCGCCAGGCCCGGCTGTTCGCCGAGGTGATCGACGTCTCCGGCCTGGTACTGACCAAGCTCGACGGGACTGCCAAGGGCGGCATCGCGCTGGCCATCGCCGCCGAGCTCGGGATCCCGGTCAAGATGATCGGCGTCGGCGAGCAGCTCGAGGATCTGCGGCCGTTTGACGCCGCCGAGTTCGCTCGCGCGCTCGTGTCCTGAGCGCTCGCGCCCGCGCCTGGCGAATCCGCTGGAAATCGGCCGGCGCGCGCTAATCTCGAGTCTGAGATGCCAGGGTGGATCGTGTGGGTCGTTCTCGCCGGAGCCTTCGGGGTCGGAGAAATCCTCACGAACGGTTTCTTCCTGGCGCCGTTCGCCCTTGCCGCGGTTGTCGCCGCGGGCGCCGAAGCAGCGATCGGAGGTGCGGCGGCCGTGATCGCCTTCGTGGTCATATCGTTGCTGACCCTCGTGCTCGTGCGGCCGGTCGTCCGCCACCACCTCCGGACTCCGCCGCTGATCCGGACCGGAGCGGCCGCGCTGGTCGGGCGCCGGGCGACCGTGCTCGAACGGATCGCCAACGACGAGGGGGTCGGCTGCGTGCGGATCGACGGCGAGGTGTGGACGGCACGCTCGCTCGATGACGAGGTGATCGAGCCGGGCACGGTCGTCGATGTGGTGCAAATCAAGGGCGCGACCGCGCTCGTGAGCGAATAGGAGCGGGCCATGGCCGGAATCATCGTCGCCGTCGTGCTGGTTGTCTTTCTGATCGCGCTGTTCTCCCGGACGGTGCGCATCGTGCCGCAGGCGCGGGCCGGCATCGTCGAGCGCTTCGGGCGCTATCACCGCACGCTGAATCCGGGGCTCACCGTGCTGATGCCGTTCGTGGACCGGCTCAAGCCGCTGATCGATCTGCGCGAGCAGGTCGTCTCCTTCCCGCCTCAGCCGGTGATCACCGAGGACAACCTCGTCGTCGGTATCGACACCGTCCTGTACTTCACCGTCAACGACGCCAAGTCCCAGACCTACGAGGTCGCCAGCCCGCTGCAGGCGATCGAGCAGATCACCGTCACAACGCTGCGCAACGTGATCGGCTCGCTGACCCTCGAGCAGGCGCTGACCAGCCGCGACCACATCAATGCGCAGCTGCGCACCGTGCTCGACGAGGCGACCAACCGATGGGGGATCCGCGTCAACCGGGTCGAGATCAAGTCGATCGACCCGCCCGGCTCGATCCAGGAGGCGATGGAGAAGCAGATGCGGGCCGAGCGGTCCCGGCGGGCGGCGATCCTCACCGCCGAGGGCGTCAAGCAGTCTCAGATCCTCACCGCCGAGGGTGAGAAGCAGGCCGCGGTGCTGACCGCCGAGGGCGCCCGCCAGGCCGCGATCCTGCGCTCCGAGGGGGAGGCCCAGGCGATCGCCACCGTCTTCGACGCGATCCACAAGGGAAACCCCGACCCCAAGCTGCTCAGCTACCAGTACCTGCAGATGCTCCCCAAGCTCGCCCAGGGCGACGCCAACAAGGTGTTCGTGATCCCGTCTGAGTTCGCCGAGGCGTTCGGCGGGATCAGCAAGGCGTTCGCCGACCGGGCGTCCGGGGGCCAGACGCCGGCCGTCGAGCCTGACCCGGCCGCCAACTCGGGGTCGCGACACCAGTAGCCTGCGGTCTGCCGATGGAAACCTCCCTCTCCGAGAAGCTTCAGGCCACGCTGGCCGACATTCGCGGTCGCGGCACCCTGACCGAGGACGACATCAAATCAGCGATGCGCGAGATCCGGCTCGCGCTGCTCGAGGCCGACGTCAACTTCAAGGTGGTCAAGAGCTTCACCACCGCGGTGCGCGACCGGGCGCTGGGAGCCGACATTGTCGGCAAGCTCAATCCCGGCCAGCAGGTGGTCAAGATCGTCTCCGACGAGCTCACCGACCTGATGGGCGGCTCGGGGTCGACGCTGTCCTTCTCACCCCGGCCGCCGACCGTCATCCTGATGGCCGGTCTGCAGGGCTCAGGCAAGACGACCGCGACCGGTAAGCTCGCCCGGTACCTCCGCGAGGAGTACAAGTCCTCGGTCGCCGTCGCCGCGTGTGACGTGTACCGGCCCGCCGCCGTCGAGCAGTTGGTCAAGGTTGGAGCCCAGGCCGGCGCCGCTGTCTACGAGCAGGGGACCGACCGCACCCCGGTGCAGATCGCCCGCTGGGCGCTGGATCGGGCCAAGACCGAGGGCAAGGACGTGCTGATCGTCGACACCAGCGGTCGCCTGCACGTGGACGCTGAGCTGATGGCTGAGCTGGCGGAGATCAAGCAGGCGGTCACGCCCCACAACATCCTGCTCGTCGTCGACGCGATGACCGGCCAGGATGCGGTCAACGTCGCCGAGCAGTTCGCCGAGACTGTGGACTTCGACGGCGTGATCATGTCCAAGCTCGACGGCGACGCCCGTGGCGGCGCCGCGCTGTCGGTCAAGGCGATCACCGGCAAGCCGATCATGTTCGCCTCCACCGGCGAGAAGCTCGACCAGTTCGAGCGCTTCCATCCCGACCGGATGGCGCAGCGGATCCTCGGCATGGGCGACGTGATGACCCTGATCGAGAGGGCGCAGGGCGGCTATGACGAGGCCCAGGCCGCCGAGCTGGAGCGCAAGCTGCGCAGGTCGGAGTTCGGCCTGGACGACTTCCTGGACCAGATGCGCCAGATCCGTCGTCTCGGTCCGCTGCAGAACCTGCTCGGCATGATCCCCGGCCTGGGCAAGGAACTGCGGGGGATGAAGATCGACGAGCGCGACTTCGACCGACTGCAGGCGATCATCCTCTCGATGACCCCCGAGGAGCGCCGCCGGCCGGAGCTGATCAAGGGGTCGCGCCGACTGCGGATCGCCCAGGGCTCGGGCACCAACGTCCAGGCGGTCAAGCAACTGATCAAGCAGTTCGAGCAGACGCGCAAGGTCATGCGCCAGGTCACCCAGGGCCGGATGCCCGACCTGGGCGCGTTGATGCGCCAGGGCGGGCGCTGAGCCTCAAAACGCGGTCGCGTCGCCGGCACGCTAACCTCACCGGTCGCTATGGCAGTAAGACTTCGACTGACGAGAATCGGCGGCCGCAAGAACCCGATCTGGCGGGTTGTGGTGGCTGACCAGCGCTCCAAGCGCGACGGGCGGGTGATCGAGACCGTCGGGCACTACAACGCCCAGACGAACCCCTCGACGATCGTGCTCAACGAGGAGCGGATCCGTGACTGGCTGTCACGCGGTGCCCAGCCCTCGGAGTCAGTCCGCAAGCTGCTGCGCATCCAGAACATCTCGTAGACGCGCATGCGCGAGCTGCTCGAGTATCTGGCGCTTGGGCTCGTCTCCGAGCCCGACGCTGTCCGGGTCGCCGAGACCGAGGAGGGCGACGGATCGCTGGTCCTCGAACTGTCGGTCGCTCCGGGTGACTACGGCGCGGTGATCGGCCGCGGGGGGCGCACGGCCAACGCGCTGCGCACCGTGCTCAAGGCGGCGGCGACGAAGGACGGCCGTCGCGTGTTCGTCGACATCGTTGACGATTGACCGACGTCCGCCGCCGCCGGCTGCGGGCGGGAAGGGTCGGACGCCCGCACGGGCTGGACGGAAGCTTTCACGTCGGGGAGCCCGTCGCCGATCTGCTCGCGCTCGGCGACGTCCTGGAGGTCGCCGGCACTCAGCGCACGGTGACGCGGCGTGCCGGGTTCGACGCCCGGCCGATCCTGCGCTTGGAGGGTTGTGAGGACCGCAGCGCGGCTCAGGCCCTGCTCGGAGAGGAGATCTTCGCCTCCCGGGAAGCCGGCACGCTGGACGCGGACGAATGGTGGGCGGATGAGCTCGAGGGCTGCACGGTCCGTGACGGGACGATCGAGGTCGGGACGGTGACCCGCCTGTTCGGGCTGCCCTCCTGCGAAGTGCTCGAGGTGGCCCGGGCCGACGGCGGGCCCCCGTTGTTGGTCCCGCTCGTCGGTGACGCGGTCCATGCGGTTGACGTCGTCGCGCGGGTGATCGAGATCGACCTGCGCTTCCTCGGCGAGCACTGATGCGCATCGACGTCTTCACGCTGTTCCCGGACGCATTTGCGTGGTTCACCGGCCAGCGGCACGTGACCAATGCGCTGAGCCATGGTCACGAGCTCGGGTTGAACAACTACCGCGACCACACGCCGCTCAGTGGCGGTCAGGTCGACGACACGCCGTTCGGGGGCGGGGCCGGGATGGTCTTGCGGGTGGACGTCGTCGAGGCCGCGTTGCGCGCCCGCTACGCGCAGGACCCTGTCGCCGTCCGTTCGCGTGTCCGCGTCATCGCCCTGGATCCCAGCGGCCGGGTGCTCGACGACGGGCTTGTCGACGAGCTGGCTGCCGAGCCCGAGCTGGCCCTGCTGTGCGGGCGCTACGAGGGGTTTGACGAACGCGTGCTCGAGCACTTCAGCACCGACCGGATCTCGATCGGCCGCTACGTGCTGGCCGGCGGCGAGCTGGCCGCGATGGTGCTGTGCGATGCGCTGCTGCGCAAGCTCCCCGGGTCGCTGGGCCACGAGCACTCCGCGCTGGAGGAGTCCTTCAGCGCCGCGCTGGAGGGGGGTCCCGAGTATCCGCACTACACCCGCCCGGCCGAGCACCGCGGCTGGCCGGTCCCCGACGTGCTGCTGTCGGGCCATCACGCCGAGATCGCCCGCTGGCGGCGGGAGCAGAGCCGCGCTCGCGCTCAGCGCCAGGACGAGCCGGCGTAGGCGGCCGCGGCGCTCGGGGTCGCGTCCCCGGAGGTCCGCTACCATAAGCGCCGCATGGGGCGGGCACGCGCGGTTGGGCGCGATGTTCGGACCAAATCCTCCCCGCGCAGACGCGTTCGCCATGCCGGTCGCGGGCGCAATGGACACCACTTGACTTCATGAGCACCGTAATCGACAGCCTCGAGCGCTCCCAGCTCCGTCGCGTCCCCGTGTTTGACGCCGGTGACCGGCTGCGCGTCCACTTTCAGGTGATCGAGGGAACCCGCCGCCGCACACAGGTCTTCGAGGGCGTGGTCATCAAGCGCCAGGGCCATGGTGCCCGCGAGACCTTCACCGTCCGCAAGACCTCCTTCGGGGTTGGCGTCGAGCGGACGTTCCCGCTGCACTCGCCCAAGATCGAGCGCATCGAGGTCGCCGCCCGCGGTGACGTGCGCCGGGCCAAGCTCTACTACCTGCGTGACCGAATCGGCAAGCGTGCCCGCGTCCGCGAGCGCCGCTCGACAGGCCCCGAGGTCGCGGTCGAGCGCGAACTGCTCTACGGGCCCGAGGACGAATACGGGCCCGAGGCGGAGGCGGCCGGTGTGATGCCGCCCGAGGACGAGACTGTCGCGGTGACCCCGGCCCCGGCACCCGCCGACGCCCCGGTTGCCGACGCCGGCGCTGCGGACGGGTCGTCCGCGGCCGGCGACTGACCGGTGTGACCGAGACCAGGAAGCCGCTGCTGCGGTCGGCGGCGGAGCTGGTCGGTATCGTCGCGGTGGCGCTCGGACTCGCGTTGGCCATTCAGGCCTTCGTGGTCAAGCCCTACGAGATCCCCAGCGCATCGATGGAGCCGACCCTCCAGATCGGCCAGCGGGTGCTCGTCGATCGGATCGGATCGCACTTCTCCTCGCCGTCGGTCGGCGACGTGGTCGTGTTTCACCCACCCAGCAGCGAGGCCTGCGTCAATTCCCACCAGGGGGAGGATCCCGCTGGGACCGCGTCGGCCAGCGCGTGTGACTCGGTCCAGCGCACCCACTCCTCCCAGACGTACATCAAGCGCGTGGTGGGAATGCCCGGCGATCACCTCTCGATCCGCGACGGCCACGTCTATCGCAACCGGCATCGCGAATCTGACTCCTACACCCAACCCTGCCTGGGGGCGGCCGAATGCAATTTCCCCGCCACGATCATCGTCCCGCCGGGTGACTACTACATGATGGGCGACAATCGCCCGGATTCGCTGGACAGCCGGTTCTGGGGGCCGGTTCCGAAGGCGTGGATCATCGGACAGGCGTTCATGACCTACTGGCCGCCGAGCCGAGTCGGATTTCTGTAGTGGACCCCACCCAAACATTCCACCGGTTATGGCGGCCCCGGATGGCCGCCATGCTGCGTCCTGACCATCGGCTCCGCCG
>JALYZB010000145.1 GCA_030945945.1 Actinomycetota bacterium
GTGTACGGATATGACCAGACGCTCGCCAGCGCCGCGCTGTATGACGCCAACGCGGCCCACTACGAGCAGGCGGTCGCAACCGGGATCGTCCTGATCGTCCTGATCCTTGCGCTGATGGGCGGGCTCGGTGTTCTGCAGCAGCGTGACGGCGGGCTCGGCCTGCGCTTTCGGCCTGCGGCGTGACCGAACCGAGGACGGACGCACGCGCGGCTCCCCTGGCCTGCCGCGGGCTGAGCGTGCGGCGGGGCGGAGCCGAGGTGGTGCGCGGTGTGGACATGTCGCTGCACGCCGGCGAGGTGGTCGCCCTGCTCGGCCCCAACGGCGCCGGTAAGAGCACGCTGCTCGACGCCCTGGCGGGCGCACTGGAGCCGGCGGCGGGCGAGGTGAGCCGCACCGGCCGCGTCGCACTCGCGCTCCAGAGTCCCGATCTGGCGCGCCGCTCCGTGTTGGCCAACGTGACCCTCGCCCTCAGCTGGTGGGGCGTCCCGCGACCCGAGCGCGCGGCCCGTGCGCGGGAGGCCCTGCGCGCTATCGGTGCCGAGCATCTCGCCTCCAGGGCAGCCGTCACCCTGTCGGGCGGTGAGCGCCGGCGTGTCCACCTCGCCCGCACGCTTGCGCTGGCGCCCGATGTGCTGCTGCTCGATGAGCCTTTCGCCGGTCTTGACCCTGAGGCCCGCGCCGGGCTGCTGGAGGATGCCGCAGCAGCGATCCGCAGCCCCGGGCGCGCGACGCTCGTCGTCGTCCATGACCGGGCCGAGGCCTGGGCGCTGGCCGATCGCCTGTTGATCATGATCGACGGGGAGCTCGCCGCCGTCGGTCCGCCCCGGGAACTGCTCGAGCGGCCGCCGACCGAGACTGTGGCTCGCTTTCTCGGCTTCGACGGCAGCCTCGCGGCGCCCGGCGGCCGGTTGCTGACCCGGCCTGCCCACGTCGTCATCGATCCGACGGGAGATCGCGAGGGTCAGGTGGCGCGGGTGATCCCGCTGGAGGACGGCGTACGGCTCGAGCTCACGCTCGACGCCGGTCATGTGTTCGCGATCGCGGCCGTCCCCGGTCCGCGCGTTGGGCAGCGCGTGCGCTTCCGCGTGGAGGGCGGCGTCCGGGTCGGCGCTGCGGCCCGCCCCAGCAGACAGGGATGATCTCGGCATGCTGAGCTTTGATGACGTGAGCCTGGCCGGGCGCACGCAGGCGCTGGCCGAGGCGGGCTTGCGCCTCACGCCGACCCGCGGTGACGATTAGCGCGCTCACCTGCGAGCTGGCGACGGCCGGCGGCTGCGCTTGGCCCTGGTCAGCGTGATCGGCCGCGCCGGCCCATCCGGACCTCCAGGCCCATCGCGCGCAGCCGCTCCTGGAGGGGGGCCGCGGTCGGGTGGATCGCCGCCACGCTAATGGGCCTTCGGGCGCGAGCCGTCGAGCTCAAGCCGGGCCGGCAGTTCGGTCAGATGGTCGATCACCTCGGCGCCGGCGCGGCGCAGGGCCGCGGGGTCACTGTCGGCGCCGTAGCCGATCGCACGCATTCCGGCCGCGACGGCCGCGGTGACGCCGACCACGGTGTCCTCGACCACCGCCGTGCGGGCAGGGGCTGCGTTCATCGCGCGCGCGGCATGCAGGAACAGGTCAGGGTGGGGCTTTCCTCGCGCAACCGAGTGGGCCGAGAAGACCGCGTCCTCCCCAAACAGCGAGCGCAGGCCCGTCAGTCCCAGCGTCAACTCGGTCTTGGAACGCTTGCCCTGAGAGGCCACACAGACTGCGACGCCGGCGGCGCGCACCGCAGCGACCGTCTCGGCCGCCCCGGCAACCGGCACAAGCTCTCGCTGGAACGCCCGCGCCCGCGCGTCCTCGAAGGCCGGCACGAAGCCTGCGGGCAGTGGCCGGCCCAGAGTCCGCTCGGCGTGCTCGAGCACGTCTGAGATGTGTAGGCCCTTGTAGGTGGCCACGGCCTGCTCAGGGGTGGTCGGCAGTCCGGCGCGGGTCAGCGCACCGGCCAGGATGGCGTTGGATAGGGACTCGCTGTCGACGAGCACGCCGTCACAGTCAAAGATGACGAGATCGACACGGGTGTCGCGGAATAGCACCGGGCGATCCTAGTGACCAACTGGTGAACCGTTCCCGGGCAATCCGCAGGCGGGACGCACCGATGTCATGATTGACCTTGGAAACCGAACCGAGGTTCGAATTTCCGGTGGACCAGCGCCGATCCCTGCTCGGGTGACGGCGGGGTCCGCGCCCATGAAACCGTATCAAGACATCACCGATCCGACTGTCGCCAAGGCGCTTGCCCATCCGCTGCGGTCGCGGATCCTGGCTGCGCTCGAGGAACGGACGGCCAGTCCGAGCCAGACCGCGGCCGAGCTTGATGTGCCTCTCGGGGTGCTCAGCTATCACGTTCGCCGGCTCACCGCGCTCGGCTTTCTCAAGCTCGTCAAGCGGGTTCCGCGCCGCGGCGCCGTTGAGCACTACTACGCCGCGACGAGCAAGCCGCCGATCAGCGATCAGGCGTGGGGGGCGATGCCGTCCGCCGTCAGGGACGCAATGCTCGGCGCCTCGCTGGCGGCGCTTGGCGCGCACCTGGGGGAGGCGGCCGCGGCCGGAGGTTTTGACCCTCCGGAAGCCCATCTGAGCCCGCCAGCGTGTCCGGCTGGATCACCAGGGGTGGAGTGAGCTCGCCGGCGAGCTGGAGGCGTGCACGACGCGGATCGAGGCGCTCGAGCGGGCCAGCGATGCGCGGCGGGCGCAGGCGGGCACCGAGGCCGTCCCAGCGTCCCCGGCGTCCGAGGGGGCCACGGGGGTCATGCTGCTCTTCCGCTCGCCTCCGGAGGCCAAGCCGGCCTGAGCGGCTCGCTCGCGGGATCCTTGTCCTCACCTGTCCCCTCGCCGGTCGCTCGTTCGTCCCGCAAGCACAGGCCCATTCCCACAAGGAGGCACCATGAGGTACGCCATGCTGGTCTACTCGACCCCCGGCTCGCACGATCTTCCCCAAGACGAGTTCGCCAGGGTGATGCGCGACTACGAGGCCCTGCGCGACGAGCCGGGATTTGTCGCCAGCGCCCAGCTGCACACCCCTGACATGGCCACCACGCTGCGCGGCGCTGAGGGTGAGATGCTGACCACCGACGGCCCCTTCGCCGACACCAAGGAGGTCTTCGGCGGCTACTACGTGTTCGACCTCGCCGACCTCGACGCCGCGCTGGGGATCGCGCGGCGCATCCCCGTCCTGCGGCTCGGCGGTGCGGTCGAGGTCCGTCCGGTGATCGGCGGGGTGGACTCCTGATCGAGGAGATCTTCCGCGACGAGTGGGGACGGATCGTCGCCTCGCTGATCGGCTCCCTCGGTGACTTCGATCTCGCCGAGGAGGCCGCTCAGGAGGCCTTCGCGATTGCCGCCGAGCGGTGGCCCCGCGAGGGTGAGCCCGCCGAGCCGCGGGCCTGGCTGCTTCTGACCGCCCGGCGCCGCGCGATCGATCGCATCCGCCGGGACCGGACGCTGCGCGCGAAGCTGCCACTGCTGGCGCGAAGCGGGCTCGTCCCCGACGACGTGGATGCCATCGTGAGCGAGGACCTCGAGCCACCCGTGATCGCCGACGAGCGCCTGGAGCTGGTCTTCGCCTGCTGCCATCCGGCGCTGGCGATCGAGGCCCAGGTGGCGCTCACGCTGCGGACGCTTGGCGGTCTCAGCGGTGACGACATCGCCCGCGCGTTCCTCGTCTCGCCCGAGACGATGAAGCGCCGTCTGTCCCGGGCCCGGGCCAAGATCCGCGTGGCCGGTATCCCGTTCGCCGTGCCGGCACCGGAGCGGTTGCCCGAGCGGCTCGCGGCGGTGCTGGCGGTGATCTATCTCATCTTCAACGAGGGCTACGGAGGGCGAGCGGATCTGGCCACGGAGGCCATCCGGCTGGGACGGGTGCTCGCCGAGCTGCTGCCCGCCGAGCCCGAGGCTGCGGCGCTGCTGGCCTTGATGTGCCTGCACGACTCGCGCCGTGACGCGCGCTATGCCGACGGCGAGCTCGTTCGGCTGGCTGATCAGGACCGCTTGCGCTGGGACCCGACCAGGATTGCTGCCGGACATGCGGCCCTCGCGCACGCCCGGCAGCACGCTCCCGAACGCGGGCCGTACCGGCTGCAGGCTGAGATCGCCGCCGAGCAGCTGACGCTGGCCCCGGACTGGTCACGGATCGCCGTCTTCTACAACGAGCTGATCGCGCTCACGCGCTCGCCAGTCGTGCAGCTCAACCGCGCGGTGGCCGTCGCCCAGGCGGGCGCGCCCGAAGCCGCGCTGGCCATCGTGGACGCGCTCAAGCTCGACGGCTACCGCTACCTGCATTCGACCCGCGCCGAACTACTCGCGCGTCTCGGCCGCACGGGGGAGGCGCGGGCCGCCTACGATCGCGCGCTCGCCCTCGTCATCGACGACCGCGAACGGCGGTTTCTGCAGCGGCGGCGCGACGTACTGCCTGACCCCTGATCGACCGCACCGGTCAGTGTCTCAATCCGGCAGCAACGGCACCCACGGCGCCGCGTCGCGCCCGACCAGCGCCCCGCGGCCGATGGCCGCCGAACCGAACCGCTCCCGGACCGAATCCAGCGTCCGGTCCAGATCAGCGCCCCGATCGACGGGCAGCGCGAGCTGGATCCGGTCCACGTCGCAGAGGTTGGTCAGCGCCACCCCGATCAGCGTCAGCCCGCGCTGCGCGATCAACTCGCGTGCTTCGGTGAGCAGGTCTCGGGCGACCGTGAGGATCGTCGCCGTCCGGGTCGTCGCCTCGGCGAGCGTGCGGGAACGGCTGGCGCGGGTGAAGTCGTCAAATCGCAGCCGTAGCACGACCGTCCGGCACGCCCGCCGGGCTGCCCGCAGCCGCCGGGTCACCCGGTCCACGAGCGTCATCAGCGCCTCGCGGATCTCAGCTGGGGCTCGGGCCCGCCGGCCGAGCGCATGCTGAGCGCCGATCGACCGTCGCCGGGCGCGCGGCCGTACCGGCCGCGGATCGCGATTGTGCGCCAGCGCGTGCAGATGGCGTCCCGACGCGCGGCCGAGCATCTTGACCAGATCCTCCTCGCACAGCGCCGCCACCTGACCGACAGTGGTGATCCCCTCCGCGTGCAGTCGCGCCGCAGTGACCCGGCCCACGCCCCACAGCCGTTGGACCGGGAGGGGATGCAGGAAGGCGAGCTCGGCGCCGGTGGGGATGATCAGCAGGCCATCCGGCTTGGCCACGCCGCTGGCCACCTTGGCCAGGAACTTCGTCCCGGCCAGTCCGGTGGTGATCGCCAGTCCGACCCGTGTGCGCACCTCAGCGCGCAGCGCCTCTGCGATCTCCCGCGGCGAGCCGATGATGTGCTCCAGGCCGCGGACATCCAGGAACGCCTCGTCGATCGAGAGTGCCTCGACGGTGGGCGAGAACCGTTCAAACACGGCGAAGACGTCGCGGCTGGCCTCTGTGTAGGCCGACATCCGGGGTGTCACCACGATCGCCTCCGGACACAGACGTCGTGCCTGCGAGCCGCCCATCGCCGTCCGCACGCCCTGCGCCCGCGCCTCGTAGCTAGCCGCGAGCACGACGCCGCCGCCGACGATCACCGGTCGACCCCGGAGGGCGGGGTCGTCGCGCTGTTCGACCGAGGCATAGAACGCATCGAGATCGGCGTGGAGGACGGCGGGGCCAGCGCGTGACACGAACACATGTTCGTCTCAAGGGCGGACGGAAGCCGGCATCTGCGCTTCGGATCTCAGGGGGCGCCCGCGCGCGTGCGCATCTCGGCGCCCCGCTGCGCGCCGATCTCCGCGGCGCCGAGCACGGCCAGGCCATCGGCCAGCCCGACGGTGAAGCCGGCCGCGAACGCGTCCCCGCATCCGTAGTCGTCCTGCGGCTCGCCTGCCATCGGAACGGCCGGCCAGCGGCCCTCGGACTGCCCCCACCAGCGCCCTCCGGCCGCGCCCTCGGTCTCCACCATCAGCCGTGTCTGATCGCGCAGCCGCCGGGCCCAGTCCAGTTCATCCCGATCGCCGGCGCTGTAGACGAGCGCATCGATCGCGACCTGACCGTCGCGCAGTCCGTCACGGGCGCGCGGCGTGGCCACGAGCGTCACCGCGCGCCGCGCCTGCCGCGCGGCCCCCGCATCTCCAGCGGTGACGTAGACGGCGGCCGCTCGTTGGAGACGGTCCCAGTCCAGCGGATCGCCGCCCCGCGGCTCTAGTCGTTCGCCGAGGGTGATGATGGTGCGCTCTCCACTCGGCTCGAGCAGCGTGACCACCCCACGGGTGGGGACGTCGCGCCACGCCGCCTGAACGCTGACGCCGCGCGCGGTCAGCTCGGCTGCCGCGGCCTCGCCGTTGGCGTCCTTTCCGAGCGCGCAGAAGAAGTCCACTTCGGCCCCGAGCTCAGCCATCACCACGGCGGCGACGACCGCTCCCCCGCCGGCGTGGGCAAAGGCTGTCTCGGCAGCAGTCACCGCGCCGCGTGCGGGAAAGCGCGCGACGCGCAGGAACTGGACCCATTCCACGTGTCCGACGACCGCCAGCCTCGTCACAGCTCCGAGAGGCTACGGCGTGGGCTGCGCGAATGCGACCGGCGTGGCCCGGCGGGCTGCGGGCACCTGACGGATCTGGGCCGGGAGGAAGGGGAGCAGCCCGCGCCGCACGTACAGGGCGCCGGCCGTGACCATCGCCCGGCGCACCGCAGGCGGCGGCAGCGGCGCAAAGCCGTACTGACGGCGAATCACATCAGGAAGGAGAGCCACGGTGATGAAGTTGACCGTCTCGAGCAGGGGACGGGCGAGGTTGGGGACGGGCGGCTCGAGCACGATCGCGCGCGCGCGCCGGCGCGCCCAATCGCCGACGGTCAGCTCGTCACTGGCGAGCATGTCGCGCCCATAGGTCTGCAGATCGACGAGCGACGCCGGCATCTCGGCCGGTGCGAGCCCGAACAGCTCGCCGACGATCTTGTAGTCCTCCCACAGCTCGGCCTGCTCGCCGCGGCTGAGTCGTCCGACGTAGGTCCGGTACACGAGGACCGAGGAGTCAACCAGCGTGTACAGGATCCACATCAGCAGCCGGGGGTCGTCAGCGCGGTAGGGCGTGCCGGCGGGGAACGGCCCGACGGCGTCGGGAAGGCGGCCGCGCACGGTGCCGTGCATGGCCCGCACGCGACGCGTCACTCGGTCGGCCTCGCGCCGGGGGCCGAAGGTGATCAGGCTCATGACCTCGGCCGTGCGCGAAAGGCGGACGTACGGGTCGTCCAGCGCCCCGGAGTGGGCGAGCAGCCCGGCCACGGCCAGTGGATGAGCGGCCTGCATGAGCAGTGCCCGGGGGCCTGAGAGTGCCACCGCTCGCTCGCCCTGCACCCGGCGGATCACCGAGTCGGGACCGAAGTAGCCCTCCGCGGCGCCCGGGATCAGACCGTGCCGTCGTCGGGAGGGAGATGCAGTGACCATACGTTTCGTATAGGTTACTGCAACATGACGTTCGCACCTGGTTTCCGAGCTGAATCGTGAGAGGAGGTCTGGTTGAGCATGGGACGAACGGGTAAACCAGGATCGATGGCTGCCACGTCGGTCTCCCCGGGCCCCGCGCTGCGTCGTGGCGCGGGCATCCTCACCCGGCGCGAGACCGAGGCGCTGTTCGAACGCTGGCAGACCCGCGGCGAGCAGAGCGCCCGGGACGAGCTCGTCCAGCGCTACCTGCCGCTCGCCCGCAAGCTCTCTCGACGCTACGGCGGCGCTCGCGAACCGTTCGACGACCTGCTCCAGGTCGCGAGCCTCGGGCTCGTCAAGGCGGTTGACCGATTTGACACCTCGCGCGGAACCGCCTTCTCGTCGTTCGCCGTGCCCACGATCATGGGCGAGCTCAAGCGCTACTTCCGTGACCAGGGCTGGGCGGTGCATGTCCCCCGGGGTGCCCAGGAGCGGGCGGTCAAGGTCGAGAATGCGCAGAATCGACTGAGCGCCGACAGCGGACACGCACCGACCGTGTCCGAGTTGGCCGAGTATTTGGAGTTCAGCCTCGAGGAGGTCCTGGACGCGTTGGAGACCTCGCGGGCGCATCATGCCGCCTCGCTGGACGCTCCCAGTGACGATGGTGACGGCGAGAGCGGAACGTTCGTCGACTCGATCGGCGCTGACGATCCGCGCCTGAGGGGCATCGAGACGCGCCTGACGGTGGGGGCGGCCGCCGAGCAGCTCAGCGACCGGGAGCGCCAGGTGCTCGCGCTGCGCTTCGTGCACGACCTCACCCAGACCGAGATCGCCGAGCAGATCGGCGTGTCTCAGATGCAGATCTCCCGCATCCTGCGCCGGGCGATCGCCCGCCTCGGTGAGCTCGCCGCGGGTGATACCGCGCCCGAGTCCCGCTAGCGACCGCGGCCGTAGGGAGTTTGGTCGGCCCCGCCGCCGGGCATCCGCTGAAGCAGGAGTGAGAACGCAATCCCCGACTGTCCGCCTCGAGCTTGCAAGCCGGCCGCAGGTGCTGACCATCGTTCGCGGCATGCTCGCGGGAGTGGCTGAGCCGCTCTCGATCGAAGCCGAGCTACTCGATGACGTCAAGACGGCGGTCAGCGAGGCGTGTAACAACGTGGTCCTGCACGCCTACCGGGGCGACGCCGGCCCGATGGACATCACGGTCTTTGCCGGCTCCGAGGTCGTCCGGATCGCCGTCACCGACCGCGGCGTGGGGATGCCCCCAGCCGGGGAGAACTCCGGGCCCGGGATTGGTCTGTCGGTCATCCGGGCCCTGACCAAGAGCGTCACCCTCGGCCGTGGGCCTGAGGGCGGGACCTGCATCGAGATGGAGTTCGCGGCCGTCCGCCAGGGACGCACGCTCCTGCAGACTCCCGACACCCCCGGACCCGATCATGGCTGGCCGCCGGCGGCTGCCGACGAGGTGGCACTGTCCGTCTCTCCGATCAGCCTGTTGGCTTCGGTCCTGGGCCGGATGGCACGGACCCTGGCCGCCACCGCCCACTTCTCGCTGGACCGCTTCTCGGACGTGTACCTGATCACTGACGCCCTCGCCGCTCACGCCGGTGAGGCGGCCCTGGACGGCCGGATCGACGCGCGCCTGTGCGCTGGTGAACGGAGACTCGAGCTTGAGGTCGGTCCGTTTCGTACCGGGGCCAGCGACCACCTCGCCGAGCCGGCCTCGGGGACGGGCTCGCCGCTTGCCCTGCTCAGTGACGAGCTGACGATCGAGCTCGGCGACCGGGGAGAGCGGGTCCGGGTGGTGGTCGCCGACCGCCGCCCGTGATCCGGCAACTCAGACTCCGCCGAGGATCTCCTCGGGGGAGTTGGCGAGCGTGAGCCGCTCGGCCACACCGGTGAGGTCGAGCAGGCGCTGCACCTGCTGAGGTCCCCGGATCAGGCACAGGCTCTGGCCTTGCTCGCTGAGGCGCTGGTGCGCCCTGACGATGACGCTGAGGCCGGTGGAATCCATGAACTCCAGCCCGCGCAGGTCGAGCACGAGCAGCTCAGATTCGGACCTGCTGGCCTGTTCGAGCTCGGACTCCAGCGCCGGAGCGCTCGCGAGGTCAAGCTCCCCGCTGACCGCAATGATCGCCGCTCGGCCGTCGGTACGCACGGCTACCCGAAAATCGCTGTGCACGCTGGCTCGAGCCTACCGATATGCGGACCAGGCCGTCACCGGTCGCGGCGTGGCGAGGGTTTGGGGACCGTTCGACCGGGAAACGGTCACCGAGAAGACTTCGACGTCAGAGACGGTGATGGTGATGGCCACCCAGGAGCTCCCGCCGCGTTCACAGGACCGAGACCTCATCCACGAGGCGCTGTTGTATCGGACCCCGGAGGCCTTCGCCGAGCAGGTTTCGGCCTTTGTGTGCGCGGGGCAGACCGCGGGCGAGCCGGTGCTCGCGGTGCTGCCTCCCGACAGTCTCCAGTGCGCCCAGCGCGCTCTCGCGGCGCGAGCCGCTGAGGTCCAGTGGGAGTCAATGGTCGAGCTCGGGCGCAATCCGAGCTGTCTGCTGTCGGTCTACCAGGACTGGATCGATCTCCATCCCGGCCCGGTGCGGGTGATCGGCGAGCCCGTCTGGCCAGGCCGCAGCTACGCCGAGACGACGGAATGTCTGCGTCACGAGGCGCTGCTCAATCACGAACTGGCCGGCGCCCCGGTGTCCGCGCTGTGCCCCTACGATGCTGCGCGGCTGGACGGTGCGGTGCTCACCGGAGCCGAGCTGACCCACCCACAACTGGTCGACGATGCGGGCCGGCGCCGGGTCAGCGCACGCTACGACGCGCCGCTGGAAGTCGCCACCGGAGCGCGTTGGCCCCAGCCCGAGCCCATCGAGCCGATCAGCGAACACGCCTTCAGCGGCGATCTGCGGTCTCTGCGTCATGCCGTCGCCGGCGACGCGGTCGCCCAGGATCTTGACCGTGAGCGGCGCTCAGACCTCGTGTTCGCCATCAGCGAGGCGGCGTCCAACGCGCTCAAGCACGGTGACGGGACGTGCACCGTGCGTCTGTGGAGCGACGGGGACGAGGTCGTCGGCGAGGTCGTCACCCCCTCCGCGCTGACTGACCTGCTCGCCGGACGCCGCCGCCCGGACTGGAACGCCGTCGACGGTCGCGGGCTGTGGCTGATCAACCAGATCTGTGACCTGGTCGAGCTGCGCGGTGATGAGCGAGCTACCGTGCTGCGGATGCATCTGCACGTCGCCGTGGTGCCGTTTACCGGCCGGGCGCTCGGGTAGGCACGCACGCATGAGCGAACTGACGTTTCTGGGCACGGGCACGATGGGTCTGCCCATGGCCCGCAACCTGCTCACCGCCGGTTTTGCCCTGCGCGTGTGGAACCGAACCGCCGACCGGGCCGCCCCACTGTTGCCGGCGGGCGCCCGGCGCTGCGAGGATCCTGCCGCCGCCGCGCAGGACGCCGCGATCGTGGTCACCATGCTCAGCGACGCCGACGCGGTGCTCGAAACTGCCCGGCAGGCGCTTCCCACGCTTACCCAGGGCGCGACCTGGATCCAGATGAGCACGATCGGCATCGAGGGCACCGAGCGCTGCGCCGAGCTGGCGCATGACGTCGGGGTGACCTTCGTGGACGCCCCTGTGCTCGGGACCAAGGCCCCCGCCGAGCAGGGCCAGCTGGTGATCCTCGCATCCGGTCCCGAGAGCGCTCAGTCACTGTGCGAGCCGATCTTCTCGTCAGTTGGCGCGCGCACCGTGTGGCTCGGGGGCGCCGGCGCCGGCGCGCGGGTCAAGGTGGTCGTCAACGGCTGGATCGTCGGAGTCGTTGCGGTGCTGGCCGAGACGATCAACGTCGCCGAGGCGCTGGGGGTCGATCCTCAACTGTTCTTCGCCGCGATCGAGGGGGGGCCGCTGGACCTCGCCTACGCCCGCACCAAGGGCTCGGCGATGATGTCGCGCAGCTTCGAGGATCCATCCTTCCGCCTGGCGCTCTCGCGCAAGGACGCCGATCTGCTGCTGAGCGCGGTTGCCGACGCGGACCTGGAGCTGCCCGTCATGCAGGCCGTCGTCGCTCGGTTGCACACCGCCGAGCGGGCCGGTCACGGGGATGAGGACATGGCCGCAACGTATTGGGTCGGAGTACCCGAGAGCGAACGACCCGGAGGCGTGACATGAGCGAGTTCGAACGTGAGCAGGAGCAGGAGGCCGCGGTGCAAGCGGGCCGCATCGGTGGCAGCCCCGGCGCCCAGCCCTACGTCCAGGACGGTGAGCAGGTCGATCCCGCCCAGATCCCGCTGATGGAGTCCGGCGAGGGCGAGGCCGAAGGCTTTGAGCAGTCCGAGGAGGCGCTGATCGAGAACGCCAGCCACGGGGACTCGCACTCAGCCGGACGGATCCTCGAAGACGCTCCCGGCGACGAGAGCGCCCACGGCGCCGCGGGCGGCGAGGCCGATTCGGCGCACTCCAGCGAGGACGAGGGCTCGGACCGCTGAGTCCAGCGAGGACGAGGGCTCGGACCGCTGAGTCGTCAGGCGCAGATGTCGCGTAGCCGCTGCAGCGAGCGCCGCAGCAGACGCGACACCTGCATCTGCGACACCCCGACACGGTCGGCGATCTCGGTCTGCGTGAGGTCCTCGGTGAAGCGCAGGAACAGAATCTGGCGCTCGCGTTCGGGCAGGCACTGGGCCGCGGCGAAGATCGTCGCCTGATCGTCGACCAGCTGCAGGCGCTCGTCCTCGTCGCCGATCGCGTCCAGCCGGCTCACCGTCCCCTGATCCTCGCTGGGCCGTGGCGCGTCCAGTGAGACGGTGTCGTAGGCCTCGCTGATCTGCAGGCCGTCGAGAACTTCCTCGGTGCTGCACTCCAGGTACTCCGCGAGCTCGACGACGGTCGGGGAGCGGCCCCGCTCGGCTCCGATCGCGCGCCGGGCGTCGGCGATCCGGCGGGCCCGCTCCTGGGCACTGCGGTCGACGTGCAGAGCCCACGATGTGTCGCGGAAATAGCGCTTGAGCTCACCGACGATTGTTGGGACGGCAAACGAGCTGAACGCGAAGCCGCGCCGCGGGTCAAAGCGCTCGACCGCCTTGACGAGCCCGAGGCTGGCCACCTGGACGAGATCGTCAAACGGCTCGTTGGCCGATGCGTAGCGGCGCGCGAGCTTGCGGGCCAGGGGCAGGAAGCGCTCGATCAGCTCATCGCGTGCACGACGATCCCGCCGCTCCTGCCAGCGGTCAAACAGCTCTGCCGTGCCGGCTGGGCCGGACAGCGGCTCAGAACCCTCTAACAGCGCCATCTGGGTCCTCCTCCAATCGCAGACCTGCCCGTTCTATCACAGCGGCGGTGGCGGTTTGGGGGCCGGGGACAGATGGTGCGCGGGATTACACAGCCTGCGCCGGGGCGAGACGCTCGACCGCTCGCGAACTGCGGGCGTCGTCCAGGAGCTCGAGTACGGCCTTCTCCAGCCGGGCCCGCCGCCGGTCATCGGGGCCGTCAAGGGCGCCGCTGCGGTCCAGCTCACCGCCGATCGTCCAACCCGACAGGTAGCGGTCGAACACCCGCGGATCGATATAGGCACGGCGGGCCACGGCGGGGGTGTTGCCGAGCACCTCCGAGACGCCTCGGACCGCCCCGTCGATCACCCGGCGCCGGGCCCGCTGAGTGCGCGCCTGTCGGCCGTCGGCAGCGACCGACACCGCGGCGAGCACCGTCGCGTTCCAGGTCCGGAAATCCTTGGCGCGGAACTCGTCCCCGATGATCTGCTTGAGATACTCGCTGATCTGCTCTGAGCGCACGCGGTGCCAGCGGGAACCCTCCCGGTAGGCGAGCAGCTGCGTCGGGCCCGAACGCCGGCGGCGCAGGGCGCTGACCACCGCGATGGCCGGAGGATCATGGATCGCTTGCACGCGACGGACTCCCGCTTTGGCGAGGTAGTCGAACACGATCTCGCCATCGCGCACCGTCACGTGGGCCTTCTCGACGGTGGCCAGCCCGACACCCCCTTCGTCATCAGCGTACTTCTCGCCGCCGATCCGAAACAGCCCGATGTCGAGCAGCCGCGCGGCGCAGGCCAGGACACGCTCGGGGCCGAGGTCGTCGCCCTCGAGATCAGCGAGCATCCGCCCGCGCAGCTTGGGCAGAGCACGCGCGAACAGCACCATGTGATCGAACTTCTTGCGGTCCTGCATCTCGCGCCAGCGTGAGTGATAGAGGTACTGCTTGCGTCCGGCGGCGTCGATCCCGGTTGCCTGCAGGTGGCCGAGCGGGTCTGCGCAGATCCAGACCTCTTGCCAGGCCGGGGGGATGGCCAGCGCCCGCAGGCGCAGGACCTGCTCCGGGTCCTTGACCGGGCGATCCTCGATGTCTCGATACGAGAAGCCGCTGCCCCGGCGCACTCGGGTCAGGCCCGCGCCTGAGCAGTCCGATCGGCGCAGCCGTTGGCGCCGCGGCGCCGGGCCCGGGGGTGGTGTCGATCGGGGGCGGTCGGGGGACAGGATCATGACGGACATGGATGGGGCTCGCCGACCGTGATGGATGGGGCTCGCCGACGGCGGTCGCCGCCCCTGGGGCTGTACCCGGTCCTCCCCGGAATCACTCGCTCGGTGTCGTCCTGGGATACTGGCGCCCATGGCTCCCTACACCTCCGAGCTCGCCCGGGCGCTCGCCCCCGGCCTGCTCGAGCGCTTCGAGCGCTACGTCCGCATCGACACCCAGGCTGCGCGCGAGCGGAGCCGTTCGCCGAGCTCGCCCGGACAGCTCGAGCTCGGCCGCGTGCTGGTCTCCGACCTGCAGGCCGCGGGATTGAATGACGCCGCTCTGGACGACGACGGCTACGTCACCGCCACCCTGGCCGCGACCGGTGCCGAGGCGCCGGTGATCGGCCTGATCGCCCACATGGACACCTCGCCCGACGCGCCCGGCGCCGGTGTGCAGCCGATCGTGCACCGGGACTACGACGGCGAAGCGATCACGCTGCCGCGGGGTGACACGCGGCTGGATCCGGTGACCATGCCCGAGCTGGTGGGCAAGCACGGCCACGACATCGTCACCTCCAGCGGCGACACGCTGCTCGGCGCCGACGACAAGGCCGGCGTGGCCGAGATCGTGACCGCGGTCGCCCATCTCGCCGCCCATCCCGAGCTGCCGCGGCCCACCCTGCGGGTTGCCTTCACCCCCGACGAGGAGATCGGGCTCGGACCGTCCCGGTTCGATATCGAGGCCTTTGGCGCCAGCTGCGCGTACACCCTCGACGGATCGGAGATCGGTGAGATCCAGGACGAGAGCTTCTCGGCGATCGAGGTCCGGATCGCCGTGCGAGGCGTCGACGTCCATCCCGGCACGGCGAACGGCAAGCTCGTCAACGCGCTGCGGGTGCTCGCCGCGATCGTCGCCGGGCTGCCGCTCGACCGGCTCTCGCCCGAGACCACCTCCGGGCGCCAGGGATTCATCCACCCCCACCTCCTGCAGGGCGATGCCGGACGCGCGGAGCTGCAGGTGATCCTCCGTGACTTCGACGAGGATCTGCTCGAGGCCCATGTCGCGCTGCTGCGCAGCGTGACCGACGAGGCGGTGATCGCCCACCCCGGCGCTCGCGCCGACTTCGACGTCCGCACCCAATACCGCAACATGAAGGCGTTCATCGCGCCCGAGCCCGAGATCGTGGCGGCGGCGGAGGCGGCCCTGCGAGCCGAGGGCATCGAGCCGGTGCGGACCGCGATCCGTGGAGGGACCGATGGCTCGCAGCTGTCGGAGATGGGTCTTCCCACCCCCAACCTGTTCACCGGCGGTCATGAGTACCACTCGGTCCGCGAGTGGGCCTCGGTCAATGACATGGCCGCCGCGGCCGCGACGATCGTCCGGCTCGCCGGCGTCTGGGCGCAGAACGGCAACGGGGCGGGGCCGGCATGAGCGGACCCGGCCCGAGTTCGCTGGCCTCCCTGGACGGGGAGATCATGCCCGTCTCCGAGGCGACGATCTCGGTCAGCGATCATGGGCTCGTCCGTGGGGACGGGGCCTTTGAGGTGATGCGCGTCTACGAGGGGCAGCCGTTCGCGCTCGATGCCCACCTGGCGCGTTTGCAGCGGACGGGCGCGACCCTGCGTCTGCCGGTCGATCTCGAGCTCGTGCGGGCCGAGACCTACCGCCTGCTCGCCGCCGTCGGCAACGGCCCCGACCACGCCCTGGTCCGGGTGATGATCACCCGCGGCGGCCGGCGGGTGATGATGACCGAGCAGCTTCCCGAGACCCCCGAGTTGTTGCGCTGCAAGACGATCACCTATGCGCCGCCGCGGATCCTGGACGGCGCCAAGTCTCTCTCCTACGGCGCCAACATGCTGGCCGGGCGGCTCGCCCGCGAGCAGGGCTACGACGAGGCGATCCTGGTCACTCCGCATGGCCGCGTGCTCGAGGCCCCAACGAGCTCGCTCTTCTGGGTCGAGGGTGAGACCCTGTTCACGCCGCCGTTGTCAGACCACATCCTTGCCTCGATCACGCGGGCGCTGATCCTCGAGGTCACCGACGCCCGGGAGGAGTCCTGCCCGCTGGAGCGCCTACTGGCCGCCGACGAGCTCTTCATCGCTTCCACGACCCGCGAGGCGCAGGGCATCATCGCGGTCGACGACCACACCTTCGCCGCCCCCGGCCCCGTCACCAGGCGGACCGGTCAGGCGGTCATGGCGCGGATCGCGGCCGAGCTCGCCGGGTGAGGGTCCTCACCGTCATCGGCAGCCGCCCGCAGTTCATCAAGGCGGCGGCCGTCTCGCCGGGACTGCGCGAGCATCACACCGAACACCTCGTCCACACCGGGCAGCATTACGACGATCGCCTCTCGGCGATCTTCTTCGCCGAGCTCGGCCTCCCGGCCCCCGACGAGCAGCTCGGGGTCGGCGGGGGGTCGGGCACGTCTCAGACCAGCCGCATGCTCGCGGCGCTGGAACCGGTCCTCGCCCGCGCCGAGCCCGATGCTGTGCTCGTCTACGGGGACACGAACTCGACCCTGGCCGGGGCGCTGGCCGGTGCCCAGGCGGGCATCCCCGTCGTCCACGTCGAGGCCGGTATGCGCTCGTTCGATCGCTCGATGCCCGAGGAGCTCAACCGGGTGCTCGTCGACCATGCCGCGACGCTGCTGCTGTGCCCCGGTCAGGCGGCGCTGGACAACCTGCGGGCCGAGCGGGTGACGGGGCGCTGTGAGCTCGTCGGTGATGTGATGGTCGACGTCGCGCTCGCGGCCCAGCCCCGGGCTCGGTCGTCCGTTGAACTGATCACCGGGCGAGGCCTCGAGCCCGGCGGTTACGTGCTGGCCACCGCCCACCGCGCCGGCAACGTCGATCCGCCCGCGCGTCTGGAAGCGCTGCTCGCGGTCCTGGCCGCGGTCCCGCTGCCGGTGGTGTTGCCCCTGCACCCCCGGACCGAGGCCCGCCTGCAGGCGGCGGGGCGCTTGGAGACGCTGGGTTCCCTGCCCGGCGTGCACCTGGAGCCGCCGTTGGGGTACTTCGAGCTCATGGCGTTGCTCTGTCACGCCCAGGGGGTGCTGACCGACTCGGGTGGCTTGCAGAAGGAGGCCTACCTGGCCGGGGTCCGTTGCGTGACCATGCGGCCGAGCACCGAATGGACCGAGACCGTGGAGGCGGGTTGGAACGTGCTCGTGGATCTGGACCCGGAGGCTGCCGTGGCCGCTCTGGCCCGCCCGCTCCCCGTCGCCCGGCCCGCGCTCTATGGCGATGGCCGGGCCGGCGAGCGCGTGGTCACCGCGATGACCGCATTCCTGGCCCGGTGAGGCAGCTCCGTGCGCGGCGATCGTCCTGGCCACCTAGACTGCGGCCGCGATGAGTGAGCCTCCGCTGCGCGTCGGGGTTGCGGGCCTCGGCTACTGGGGCCCCAACCTGGCCCGGAACCTCGCCGCGCTGCCCGACTGCGAGCTGGTCGTGTGTTGCGACCTGTCGCCGGCGGCCCGCACGCGGGTCGCGGCGATGCTGCCCGGCGTCCGCGTGACCGACGACTTGGACTTTCTGCTGGCTGACCCCGAGCTCGACGCGATCGCGCTGGCCACGCCGGTACCGACCCATGCCGAGCTCGCCGTGCGGGTGCTGCAGGCCGGCAAGCACTGCTTTGTCGAGAAGCCGCTCTCACAGTCGGTCGCCGACGCCGAGCGCGCCGTGGCGGCCGCGCAGGCATCGGGCCGGATCCTGATGGTCGGCCACCTGCTCGAGTACCACCCGGGGATCCGGCGCCTGAAGGAGCTCGCGGAGTCCGGAGAGCTCGGGGACATCTACTACATCTACGGCAACCGGCTGAACCTCGGCAAGCTGCGCGCGGACGAGAACGCGCTGTGGAGTCTCGGCGCCCACGACGTATCTGTCGTGCTGCACCTGGCGGGCGAGGAGCCCACCGAGGTCGTCGCGCACGGCGAGGCCTACGTTCGCCCGGGCGTCGAGGACGTCGTGTTCTGCTTTCTGCGCTTCCCGTCGGGGCTGGCCGCGCATCTGCACCTGTCCTGGCTTGACCCCCACAAGGAGCGCCGCTTCACGATCGTCGGATCGCGCCGCATGGCGACCTTCGACGACATGGAGCTCGAGCGCAAGCTGACCGTCTACGACAAGGGCTTTGACGAGGACGCGCGGACCTACGGCGAGTACATCACTCGCAGCGGGGACATCTTCTCCCCGCAGATCCCCAACCTCGAGCCGTTGCGTCTGGAGTGCGAGCACTTCGTGCAGTGCGCCCTGCGCGGCGAGCGGCCGCGCTCGGACGGGGAGAGCGGCCTGCGGGTCGTCCGGGTCCTCGCGGCGCTCCAGGCCTCGCTGGAGGGGTCACGCCGGGGGGGCGGCCCGGGTGCCGGCTGACGACCGGCCGCGGCTGCGTGAGGACGGCGCCTTCGTGTCGCCGGGCGCGCATCTGGCCGCTGATGTGGTGATCGCTCCCGGAGCGGTCATCCATGCCGGCGTGCGCGTCGGGGCCGGAAGCGAGATTGGCGCCGCCGCGGTCCTGCACGCCGGAACCGAGGTCGGCGCGGGCTGCGTGATCGAGGACGGCGCGGTGCTCGGCAAGCGCCCCCGCCTGCGCCCGGGCTCCAGCGCCGCCCGCGGTGAGAGCGGCGTCCTGACCGTCGCCGACGGCGCCACCATCTGCGCCGGCGCCGTCCTCTATGCGTCGGCCCGCGTCGGCCCCGGGGCGATCGTCGGCGATCAGGCGCAGGTGCGCGAGCGCGCGGTGATCGGCGCCCGCACCGTCGTCGGCCGCGGCTCGAGCGTCGACTTCGATGCCGTCGTCGGCGAGCGCGTCGTGATCCAGACCGGGGTGTACGTCACCGCCGGGACGGTGGTCGAGGATGACGTCTTCCTCGGGCCGGGGGCAAGCACCACCAACGACGACACGATGGGTCGTCATCCGCGAGGCGAGGCGCTGGCCGGGCCGGTGCTGCGCCGTGCGTGCCGGATCGGCGGCGGCGCGGTGCTGACGCCCGGGGTGGAGATCGGTGCCGAGGCGTTCGTCGCCGCCGGGGCTGTGGTGACGCGGGACGTCCCCGCGCGTGCGGTCGTGATGGGAGCGCCGGCCCGCGTCGTGCGCGAGGTCGGCGACGCGGACCTGCTCGAGCGCTGGCGCTGACGCGCTAGCCCGGGAGGGCGCCGACGTCGCTGATCGCCGAGGTCCGGCTGGCCTCGGTCCAGATGACCTGCTCGCGACCGGGCCCGACTCCGATCAGAGCGATCGGGACCCTGACGAAATCGGCCACGAACTTCAGGTAATCGAGTGCCGCCTGCGGGAGGTCTGCCTCGGTCCGGCACTCGCTGATGTCTTCGGCGAAGCCCTCGAGCTCGACGTAATCGCCGACGGCGTGGTGCAGCACGGTCTGGTGGTAGGGGAAATCGGTGAACTCCGCGTCCTCGGGCCCCCGATACTTGGTGGCCACGCAGAGGCGATCAAAGCCCGCCAGGACGTCGAGCTTGGTAATCGCCAGGGCGGTCAGTGAGTTCAGCCGGGCGGCGTACTTCAGGGCCACGAGGTCCAGCCAGCCGACCCGGCGGGGACGCCCGGTGGTGGTCCCGTACTCGCCGCCCTTCTCGCGGAGCGCGTCGGCCAGATCCCCCTCGAGCTCGGTGGGGAACGGTCCGGCGCCGACCCGGGTCACGTAGGCCTTGGCCACGCCCCAGACCTCATCGATGTCCTTGGGCCCGACGCCGGCACCGATGCAGGCCGCTCCGGCCACCGGGTTGGAGGAGGTCACGAACGGATAGGTGCCGTGGTCAATGTCCAGCAGGGCGCCCTGTGCGCCCTCGAAGACGACCATCTCGTTGTCGTCGAGCCGGGTGAGGATCATCCGCGAGGTGTCGGCGATGAACGGCTCGAGTACGTGCCCATAGGTGAGGTACTCGTCGGTCATCGATTGCAGGTCCAGCGCTGGATCCTTGGCGAACGGCCGCAGCGACAGGCGTTTGGGCTCCAGCGCGGCGACGATCTTCTTCTTGAGGATCTTCTCGTCGAGCAGGTCCTGCACGCGGATCCCGAGCCGGGCCGCCTTGTCGGCGTAACAGGGGCCGATGCCCCGGCGGGTGGTCCCGATCTCGAGTTTGCCGAGCTTGGCCTCGCCGGCGTGATCGAGCATCAGGTGGTAGGGCATGATCAGATGGGCGTTGGCCGAGATCCGCAGCGCGCGGATGTCGACTTTGCGCCGGCGCAGCTCGTCGAGCTCGTCGGTCAGCACCTTGGGGTCGATCACCACCCCGTTGCCGATCACGCAGAGCTTGCCGGGATGCAGAATGCCCGAGGGCATGAGGTGAAGCTTCCATGTCTCGCCGTCGCGGACGATCGTGTGGCCTGCGTTATTCCCGCCCTGGAAGCGCACGACGGCAGCGGCACGCTCGGCGAGCATGTCGGTGACCTTCCCCTTGCCTTCGTCGCCCCACTGGGCGCCCACGATCACGATTCCTGGCATGGCAGTGGCTCAGTGTAGGGAGGGTCTGGGCCGAGCCGAGCTCGGCAATCCCGGGCGCCCCGCCTCGCGCGCCGCGTGACGCCCGGCGGCGGCGCATGACACCCTGCTCAGGGACATGACCGCCGATCCATCGCCGCCGGCGATCGACGCCGTCGTCTTTGACCTCGGCGGCGTGCTGCTGGACTGGAACCCTCGCTATCTCTACCGCGAGATGTTCGCTCAGGAGGCCGACATGGAGCGGTTTCTGGCCGAGGTCTGCACGCTGGACTGGCACGTCGCCAACGACCTGGGGGGCCGGCCGGTGCGCGAGAACTGCGTGGCGCTGGCCCGAGCGCATCCCGATCAGGCGCAGGCGATCATGGCCTGGGCCGAGCGCAGCGAGGAGATGATCGGCGGGGCGATCGAGGGGACCGTGGGGATCCTGGCCCAGTTGCGCGCCGGGGGGGTACCCTGCTACGCGCTGACCAACATGGAGGCCGAGACGTTTCCGCTGCGCCGCAAGCGGTTTGCCTTCATGCGCTGGTTTGACGGGGCGGTGGTCTCCTCCCAGGAGGGGATGGTCAAGCCCGACCTCGAGATCTTTCGCCGGCTGCTGGTCCGCTTTGACCTGCGGGCGCCGAGCACAGCGTTCATCGATGACGCGCAGCGCAACGTCGACGCCGCGGCCGCCCTCGGCCTGCAGGCGGTGCGCTTCACCTCGCCCGAGGCGCTGCGGGACTGGCTGATGGCCCGCGGCGCGCTCCCGTAGCGACCGGGCTTGACACCTAGGCATAGGATCACGAGGTATGAGATCCGAATCCCTCAAGGGCCACCTGGACGCGCGGCTCCTCGCCGCTCTCTCGCGTGGTCCGCTTCACGGTTACGCGGTCATCGCGAACTTGGCCGGCGCGGCGAGTGGCGCGACTTCGTCGGCGCCGTCGAGGCGGTGATGGCATGAGCGTCGCGTATCTGGACGCGCTGCGCGCCGAACTGGCCGGCGCCGGAATCACGGGGGCGTCGACGGGACCGGATCGTGACCGAATTCGCTGACCACCTCGCGTGCGATCCCGCGGCCCAGCTCGGGTCCCCCGGTAGCTCGCCTGCCAGTTCGCCGACGAGCTGGGGACACTGCAGGCCCGCCGGGCCGCCGGAGGCACCTTCGCCGCGCTGGCGATCGCCGGGCGTTGTTCGGCGTCGCCTTTTTCGGCTCGCCCGCCGCGGCATTCGGGCTGCGCCGCGCGACGGTCGCCACCGGCGCCGGGCTGGCCACGTCGGTCAGCCTCGGGGTGATCGCCCTCGTCTTCGCCGATCACGTCTCCGCGACTTCGCAGGCGCTCGCGCTGATCGCGTCCGGGGCCGGAACGGTCGCCCTGCTGGCCGTGCTCCCCTCGCTGTGGGCGGCGGCGCGCCTGCGGCCGGTCGCGCGGGTGGCGCCGGGGGCCGCCGCGAGGCAATCCGGCCTGACTTCCTGATCAGCGCCCACGCGGCGATCACCGACCGGCCGCTGCTGACCCCTGATCAGCGGCGAGTCGCGACGCAGATTCCCGGTGTCGCGGTGATCCAACCCCAGGGCTGACGGCGTTCTGCCGCCCACGTCCCCGCTCCAACGTTGGGCGTTCAGGCCGTGCGCACGTCCATCCGGCGATCGTGCCCATCGAGGAGCAACTCGTCGCACATCTCGGTCAGCCGTGAAACGGTGCGGGGGCTGATCTGGTTGCACAGCTCGTCGCGGTCGAGGATGTTGGTGGTCACGAGGATCGAGCGCTCATCCTCGTAGCGGGTATTGACGATCGAATAGAGCTCCTCGAGCACCCACGGAGTGGTCTGTTCAGCCCCGACGTCATCAATGTGAAGCAGGTCGACACTGACAAGCTGGTTAAACAGTTCGACGTGCGACCCGCTGTCAAACGTGTGCCGAATCTGGCGTAGAAGGCCAGGCAGCGAGTAGATGGCCACTGAACGACCCGTCTTGAGCGCGGCTTGGGAGACGAGCATGGCCAGCGTCGTCTTGCCGGTTCCGGGGGGTCCCATGAACCACAGCCCGCGGCCGGCATCGAGCTGGTCGTCGATCGCGGCCACATACCGCCGCGCCTGGGCGACGACGACTGGGTTCATTTCGGTCACCGGCGGCTGGTCGAACGAAACCTCGCGGTATTTCCGCGGGATCAGCGCCGACAGGCTGCGCGCCTTGGCCCGGGCCTTGCGCTGGGGCCGGCAGCGGCAGTCATACGCGGTGTTGGTCTCCGCGTCGTAGCGAAAGCCGGCGCCGTCGCATAGCTCATAGGGACACGCGGCGCTCATGACTCGAACCGATCGCGTGCGTAGTTCATGAACTTCGGGTACTCCTTGCGGAAGGTAAGCACCACCTCGCCGACGGGCCCGTTGCGGTGCTTGGCGATGATGATGTCCGCCTCGCCCTCGCGCTCGGTGTCCTTGTCGTAGTACTCGTCGCGGTAGATGAACATCACGAGGTCGGCGTCCTGCTCGATCGCGCCCGACTCGCGCAGGTCGGAGAGGATCGGCTTCTTGTCCTCCTTGCCCCGCTGCTCGACGGCACGGCTGAGCTGGGACAGGGCGATGACCGGCACGCCGAGCTCGCGGGCCAGCCCCTTGAGCGACCGGCTGATCTGGGAGACCTGCTCGACCCGGCTCTCGACGCGGCCCTCGTGGCGCATCAGCTGCAGGTAGTCGATGATGATCAGATCGAGCCCGCCGTCGAGCCTGCTGTGCAGCCGTCGCGCCTTGGCCCGCACCTCGAGCACCCCGGTGTCGCTTGAGTCATCGATGAACAGGGGCGCCGCCGACAGCCGTTGGCAGGCCTCGAGAATCTTCGGCCACCGCTGCTCGGCGACCTTGCCACGCCGTAGGTCCTCGCCCTTGATCATCGCCTGGGAGGCGACGAACCGCTGGGCGAGCTCGGACTCGGACATCTCCAGTGAGAACAGGGCCACGGCCTTGCCGTCGAGCACCGCGTTCTCGGCCATGTTGCAGACCAACGCGGACTTGCCCATCGAGGGGCGTGCTGCGAGCACTACGAGGTTGCCAGGCTGAAACCCTCCCGTCTTCTCGTCCAGGTCCTTGAACCCCGACGGGGTCCCGGTCAGCGGCGTTCTCGCCACCGACAGGCGATGCAGCTTGTCGATCTCGACGTCGAGCACATCCGCGATCGAGCGGATCTTCTTCTGGCGGTCGTCGTGAGCGACCTCGAGCACCGACCGCTCGGCCCGTTCGACGAGGTCGCGAGCCGGCGCCTCGCGCGCCAGTACGCTGGCCTGGATCTCGTAGGAGGTGGTCAGCAGCGCCCGCATCTGCGCGTTCTCGCGGACGATCCGGCCGTACTCGCGAGCATGCCCCGCCGCCGGCACCCAGCCGGCCAGCTCGTCAACCGCCTCCGCGCCTCCGAGCTCGTCCAGCTTGCCGTTTTGGCGCAGGATCTCGGACACGGTGAGGTGATCGATCTTGCGCTCACCCTCATACAGCTGGAGCATCGCCTCGAACACCGCGCCGTACTGCTCGCGGTAGAAGTGCTGGGGCCGCAGCTGCTCCTCGACGAGCAGCGCGTGCAGGTGGCGCTCGTCGAGGAGCACCGCCCCCAGAACCGACTTCTCGGCTTCGAGGTTGTGAGGCGGCATCGCGATGTTCTGGACGGCGCTCATGGGCGACGATCGAGTCTAGGTTCGCGAGAGGCGGCTGACACAGATGCTTCCCGCTCGATGCGGCGTTTGTTGCTCGGGCGCCCCCGGCGCAACGAGTCGGCCGCCCTGTGGGGCGGCCGGATACTGCCGTCGGTGTCAGCTGCGGGAAGCGGCTGTCGCTAGGACGCGACGACCATCGTCTTGATCGACGCGGTCACCTCGTCGGCGACCTCGACCACGACCATGTAGGTGCCGACATTCTTGATCGGCTCCTCGAGATGCACCTTGCGGCGATCAACCTTGATTCCGCGAGCGTCCCGGATCGCGTCCGCGATGTCCTGCGTGGTGACCGAGCCAAACAGGCGGCCGTCGTCGCCGGCCTGCTGGGCGATGGTCAGCACCGTGCGCCCGAGCACGGCAGCGCTCTCCTGCGAGCGCTGCTTGGCGTCCTGAAGGGCCTTCTCGGCATCCTGGAGGCGCTTGGCCGCAGCCTTGACCGAGGCGCCGGTGGCCGGCTCCGCAAGCTTGCGAGGCAGGAGGTAGTTGCGCAGGTAGCCCGAGGACACGTCGACGACCGTGCCCCGTTCGCCCAGCGCGTTGACATCCTGCAGCAGAATCGCCTGAGGCATCGCGTTCCCTCTAGCGTTCGCGGTCACGGTCACGGTCACGGTCTCCACGACCACGACCGCTGTGCTCAGTGCCCTCGGTCACGTAGGGCAGCAGCGCGAGCTCGCGCGCACGCTTGACCGCCCGCGCGACCTGGCTCTGATGACGTCGGCACGCGCCCGTGATACGCCGGGAACGGATCTTGCCGCGCTCGGAGATGAACCGCCGCAGGGTCGAGATGTCCTTCCAATCGACCTGCTCGACCTTGTCCCGGCAATATGGGCACGACTTGCGACGGGTCGTTGTCGGCCCGCCCTTCCTGTCTCGCCGGCGCACCGGTCGTCTGCGTTGCTTGGCCATCGTACCTTTGAATCTAGCTGGTTCCCGCACAGAGTGCGGCGAGCGGATCCTGCCTGACCCGCTCGAGGCCGTCACGCCGATGGGCACCGGGGGGTCAGAACGGGATGTCCTCGTCAGCGGCAGCGTTCACGGGAGTGCGTTCGAAGTCGCCGGTGTCGATCGGGACGTCGCTGTCGGCCGCGCGTACGCTGCTCGAATAGCCGTTCCCGTTCCCGCTACCGGCGTCGTCGCGACCCCCGAGGAACTGCACTGACTCGGCGATGATATCCACCGCCTGACGCTTCTGACCCTCGGGGCTCGTCCACTCGCGCCAGCGCAGCCGGCCGTCGATGGCGACGGGACGGCCCTTGCTCAGGTATCGGGAGCAGTTTTCGCCCTGCGCGCCCCATACGGTGACGTCGAAGTAATTGGGCTGATCTTCCCACTGGTTGGTCTCGTTGTTGCGCCGCCGGCCGTTGCAGGCGACGCGCAGCGAGCAGACCGAGGTGCCCGACGACGGCAGCGAGCTGAGCTCGGGATCGCGGGTCAGATTGCCGGTGATGATCACCCGGTTGATATTGGTGCCTGCCATGCGAGGCTCCTTTCTGGGAACGTATGAAGCTCTGCTCTGAGTCTATGGGCGGTCCAGACGGCTGCCTCCGTCCTGGCCGGAAAATGGGCAGAAACCTTGCCCTCTCGGGACACCCCGGGCATCTGCGTGACGCTCTGACGACATCTGAGGTCAGGCGGCCACTTGGGGGAGGCCAAGCGGCAACCCGACCCGCGCCGGTCCGCTGACGCTTGGCGCGGTACGCGGGGGTGGTGCGTTGCGCCGCGACCGGCGCGGGCGGGCACCCACTGACAACCCCCCGGAGGCGCTGGTGGTGGGACGACCGGCGGAGTGGCGTGCGCCAGTTCGGCGAGCCGAGAGGGTCCGAACGGCCGCGTAACCCGGCGGGTCAGGCAGCGGGGAACGAGCCGAGCACGCGCAGCGTTTCGACGTGGCCTGCCAGCGCGGCCAGGCTGTCGGCGACCGGAGCGTCATGCTCGGCCCCGACGAGGTCAGCGAAGAACATGTAGCTGCCCAGCCCCTGCTTGAGGGG
>JALYZB010000162.1 GCA_030945945.1 Actinomycetota bacterium
CTCACCAGCCGGCCGATCGTGCACATGCAGGACCTGATGCCGACGCTGGACGCGGTGATGAAGTCCCCGCGGCCGCTGCTCATCTTCGCCGAGAAGGTCGACGGCGCCGCGCTCGGCCTGCTCGTGCAGAACAACCAGCACGGGACGCTCAAGGCGATGGCGGTCCGCGCGCCCGGCTTTGGGCACCGCCGGATCGCCCACCTGCACGACCTCGCCGCCTTCACCGGCGGACAGGTGATCGCCGAGGAGGCGGGGCTGACCCTGGCCGGCGTCAAGCCTGAGACGCTCGGCACGGCCCGCCGGGTGGTCATCACCGAGGACTCGACCGTGCTTGTGGAGGGCGGAGGCAGCGCCGAGCAGGTCGCCGATCGGCTCGGCCAGATCCGCGTCGAGCTCGATCGCGCCACCCAGGACACCGACATCGAGGTGCTGCGCGAGCGTCTCGCCAAGCTCGCCTCGAGCCTGGCAGTGATCCACGTCGGGGGTGCCACCGGCCCCGAGCTCAAGGAGAAGTTCCGCCGCACCGAGGGGGCGCTGGCCGCGACCCGCGCCGCGGTCTCGGAGGGAATCGTCTCCGGTGGTGGCACCGCACTGCTGGCCGCCGAGTCCGCGCTGGACGCGACCGGCCTGGAGGGGGACTATCTGCGCGGCGCCGAGGTGGTCCGCGCGGTCCTCGGCGAGCCGATGTTCTGGGTGGCGACCAACGCCGGCTACGACGGGCAGGAGGTCCTCGAGCGCACGCGTGAGCTGCCGGCCGGTCACGGCCTCAACGCGCTCAGCGGCGAGTTCGTGGATCTGTTCGAGGACGGCGTGATCGATCCGCTGCGGGTCACCCGGTTGACCATCCAGCATGCGGCTTCGGTCGCCGCGCTGATGCTCACCACCGAAGCGCTGGTCGCCGAGGAGCTGATCGCCCAGCCCGGCGCGATCATCGCCCCCGGTTTCGGGGATCTCGCCGAAGGGCTGGCGCGGCCGTCGTCCCCGGTGTAGGACGCCACCGCGAGCGGCCGTCACCGGCGAATACGCGCCCGGTGATGAGAACTCTTACGCGTAGCGCGACCGAGAGGTGGGGATCCTGTGAATAGGTTCTCACCCGAACCCAGCCGACCGTCCGAGCCGCGTATGGTTTGCCTTTGATTCCGCAAGAGGAGACACCTGTGTCAGACCAAGACCGTCCCATCACCACCACCGATTCGGGTATTCCCGCCAGCAGCGACGAGTACTCGCTCACCGTCGGGCCGCAGGGTCCGATCGTGCTGCACGACCACTACGTCGTGCAGAAGATGCAGCACTTCAACCGCGAGCGCGTGCCCGAGCGCGTCGTGCACGCCAAGGGCTCCGGCGCCCACGGCTTCTTCGAGGTCACCAACGACATCTCGCAGTTCACCAAGGCCGACATCTTCTCCGCGGTCGGCAAGAAGACCGAGATGTTCGCCCGCTTCTCGACCGTGGCCGGTGAGCAGGGCTTCCCCGACACGGTACGCGACCCTCGCGGCTTCGCACTGAAGTTCTACACCGAGGAGGGCAACTGGGACCTGGTCGGCAACAACACGCCGGTCTTCTTCGTCCGTGACACGACGAAGTTCCAGGACTTCATCCACTCCCAGAAGCGCCAGCCTCACACGGGGATGCGCTCCAACGACATGCAGTGGGACTTCTGGACCCTGTCGCCCGAATCGGCCCATCAGGTGACGATCCTCATGTCCGACCGTGGCATCCCGGCCTCCTTCCGCCACATGCACGGCTTCGGCTCCCACACCTACTCGTTGATCAACGGGGGCGGCGAGCGGTTCTGGGTCAAGTTCCACTTCCAAACCCAGCAGGGGATCGAGAACCTCTCGGAGCCCGAGGCGGCCCGCCTGGCCGGCGAGGACGGCGATCACCATCGCCGCGACCTCTACGAGGCGATCAAGCGGGGCGAGAACCCCGAATGGATCCTCAAGGTCCAGGTGATGCCGTTCGCCGAGGCGGCCGACTACCGCTTCAACCCGTTCGATCTCACCAAGGTGTGGCCCAAGAGCGACTATCCGCTGATCGAGGTTGGCCGGATGGTGCTCGACCGCAACTACGAGAGCTTCTTCGCCGAGGTCGAGCAGTCGAGCTTCTCGCCGGCCAACCTCGTGCCCGGGGTGGGACTGTCCCCGGACAAGATGCTGATGGGTCGCGTGTTCAGCTACCACGACACCCACCTGCACCGGATCGGTGCCAACTACGAGCAGCTGCCGATCAATCGGCCCCACAGTCCGGTCAACTCCTATAACCAGGATGGGCCGATGGCGTACGAGAACTCGGGCGCCCAGCCCCCGTACGCACCGAACTCTTACGGCGGCCCGATGGCCGACCCGGCCCGAGGCTCAGACCTCACGTGGGCGGTGGAGTCCGCAGAGATTCAGCGTGCGGCCAACGTCAAACACGCCGAGGACGATGACTTCGGCCAGGCCGGAACGCTGTACCGCACGACGATGGACGACGCGGGCCGCGAGAGCCTGCTGAACGCCATCGTCGGGCACGCCGGCGCTCCCGAGGTGACCGACATGATCAAGGGTCGGGTGGTGGCCTACTGGTCCGGCGTTGATTCCGACCTCGGCCAGAAGGTCGCTGACGGCCTCGGTATCGCCAAGGACGAGCAGGCGAACGCCAAGGTCGCCGAGATGGCGGGCCGCGCCTAAGCGGTCGATCTGGTCCGGACGCCGGCGTGGGCTCGTGCGCTCACGCCGGCATCCGTTCCCGCGCTTTTCACGCCTGAAACGTGTGCGCGCTCGTGACCTTGACCCAGCGCAACTCCGTCCAGGTCACGGCCGTGCGCGGCTGCACCGTCAGGCGTAGCGCGCGCCGTCGTGGAGACGGCGCCGCCCGATCGGACTGGGCAGCGCGATGCGCGCAGGAGTCTCGGGATTCCGAGACCGAATCTGAAATCCGTCCGCAGGCTTGACGAACATCGTGAGCACCAGGTCTTGGGCTCCCATATGCAGATCAGGCGCGAGCAGGCGGCGGTCGGCGCGCTTTCCGCCCGCCCACGTTTGTTCGGTGACAAGGACCCGCAGGACGGCGTCATTCGGATGGGGCTCGACGTTCGGGTCAGGGCGCCAATCGGACGCGCGGATCCCAGCGCGCGTGACCCGCAGCGGCCGCGCGGTGCTCACCGCGAAGCACGACCACGGGCGCCGCCGGACGTCGGGGCGCACTGCGACCGTGACCAACTGGGGCGGACGCCCGCGCCCGAACAGAACCTCATCATCGGCCCGAGCGAGCACCCGCCAGCCACCGAGGCCCGGCGCAGGGGCGCCCCCCGGGGGCGCTTTCTGGCGAGCGAGCTGTGCGATCAGGGCGGCGACGGCGGGATCCTGCCGGTCAAGCTGATCGGCCGCAGCGCCGAGCGCGGCCGGCGAGAACGGCAGACCGGCGCCGTCGCTGATCAGCTCGGGGTCACGCGGAACCGTGCGCGGTTCCAGCAGGGCCGAGCGCTCCCAGTCAGGCTCGCCCGAGATGCTGGCCCGGCCGGCGAACAGTCGCCCCAGAAAGCGTCCAGGAGGCGTGACGGGCATCAGCCGCCGGCGAGCACGGGCGTGAAGCCCTCGGCCGTGAGGATCTTGACCACCACGTCGCGGTGGTCACCCTGGAGCTCGATGACACCATTCTTCACTGACCCGCCGACGCCGCAGCGTTTCTTGAGCTTGCCGGCGAGTTCCTTGAGCGCCGAGTCGTTGATCGCCACCCCCGAGATCGTGGTCACGGGCTTGCCGCGGCGACCGGCAACCTCCCGGCGGACGTTGACGCGTTCGCGGCCGGCGGGACGCTCCCTGAGCCTGGGGTCCCGCGCCTTGCGCAGGTCGCCGTCAGCGGTGGAGTAGACGAGCCGGGAGTCCCGCTGCATAGCTCCGACCGTACCGACTCCCGGTCATGGTGCCACCGCCCCGAGCAGCGCCTCGACGGCATCACGGGCGAGCACGCGCAACTCGTCGTCGGAGCGGTCCTGGATGGGGTGGGGGACGAGCACCCGGCGCAGGTCGGGCTGACCGAGCTGCACCGACTGCTCGCCGACGGCGCCGGTGAACGCGCTGGACGCGGCCAGCACCGCTGGCCGGCCGAGCGTCTCGAACACCATCACGTCCCGCAGACCGCAGGACACGCACGATCCTCAGTCGGCGAGCGCTTCGATGACCGCGTCGCAGCGATCGGCGATCTCGCGGCGCAGGTCCGCGGGCGCCGGCTTGGTGAAGGTCGGCTTGGCTTCACGCAGCACCTCGATGCCGCGGTCGCGCAGGAGCGTCTCGAGCTCGTCCAGGAACACGTCACCGCGCGGCTTGCGGATGTCCAGCAGCGCCACCGTCTTCGGGGCGTGATCACGCGTCGTGAGCGGACGGCCGGCCGGGTCGCGTTCGGCGGTGGGATCGAGGACGGTCAGCGCCATGGCTCAACGCTAACGGTTTGTGGGTCCGAGCCGATGGCGCCCGACACCCAGCCGCCGATCACCATCGAGAACAGGCCCGCGTCGCCGCCCGTATAGGCGATGAGAATCCGGTCGGCGGCGGGGAACTTCGGCACCAGCGTCTCGGGGTCGCTCACCCACTCGGGAGCCAGCCCCTCGGCGATCCCGCCGGCGCCACGGACCAGCGAACCGGCCGGTGCCTGCGTGCGCTCAAACAGCTCGTCCTGCAGGCGCTCGCGGGACCAGCCCGCCTCGCGGAACACGCGGCCGTGCTCGGGGCCGACCACGAGCATCGCGTCCCAGGCCATCCGCACCCGCGGGCTGGCGACGGACTCCAGGCCGGCGGCGAGGCTGGCGGCCAGCGCGTCGGGCTCGCGGGCGAGCTGATCGACGACGAGCCGGGGCGACTCGCCGGCGAACACGGTGACGCCGGTCTCCTCGCCGCCCAGCTCGATCCGGGAGTGGGCCAGGCCCGCCCAGGGCGCGGTCTCGTCCAGGCGCTCGGGGAAGGCGAAGCCGACCTTGGCCGGGGAGCCGTGGGCGGCGCGGTCCTCGCGGCGGGGCAGGCCGCCGCCGAGGTTGCGGATCGTCAGCTGCAGGGCCCGGCCGACGGTCGCGTTGGCGCGGTTGCCCTGGCCCAGCGCGTTGCCGTGGGCGTTCATCTGGGCGCGCTCGGAGTACGGGCCCGAGACGATCACCACCGGACCGGCCGGAGCGGTGGTCGCGATCAGGCCGTGCAGCGCGAACGGGTCCGCGCATGCGGCCTGCAGCGCTGCGAGCACGAGCGGCAGCTCGGGTCCGGCGCACCCGGCCATGACCGCGTTGATCGCGACCTTCTCGACCGTGGCCACGCCACCATAGGGCGGGACCTCGGCGACGACATCCTGGGCAGCGCGGGAGCTGTGCTGCAGCATCGCGACCACCCGCTCGGGGGTCGGGGGCACGACGGGCAGGCCATCGGTGACGCCGCGGTCGTGCAGCGCCTCGATCGGATCCTCGAGATCGCCGAGGGTCAGCTCGCGGGCGCGGATCCGGCCCTCGCTGCGGGCACGGCGTGCGGCCAGCCAGGCCGCCACCTCGGGGTCGCGGGTGCGTGAGGCACAGCCGGGCCGCAGCGCGGGCAGCCCGTCCAGCTTCAGGGATATGCCCGCCGTCGTAGCCAGCTCGACCATCCGCTCGCGATCCAGGCCGATCACCCGGTCGCGCTCGTCCCCGTCCTGTAGCAGGAACAGCGCCGGGACCGCGTCGGGATCGAGGCGGTCTGACAGCGCGAGCTCGGGGTCGAGCTCGGGCGTGCGGGTCAGCGAAAGGCGCGCGACCTGCTGGGCGGTCTGCTCGGCGGTCGATTGCGAGACGAGCCGTGCCCCGGCCGCGTCCAGGGCGGGCAGGACCTGGTCACAGACCGGACAGTCGTGCTTGACGATGGCAAGCAACTTGAGCTCCACAGCGAACACGATACGCGCGCTCAGCCGGCACTGCCGATCCTGACGACCGCGCGGCGGCACTGGTCCCCGTTTGATCTGATCACCCGGACGCCGGTAGCCTGAGGGCATGAGCACGACCGATCGCACGCCCGTCACCTACGAGGAGTGGCAGGCGGCGTACAACCTGACCCCCGAGCGCGACGCCCCGTTCAGCACTCTCTCCGCGGAGCCGGTCCGGCCGCTGTACACCGCCGCCGATCTGCCCGAGGGGGTCGGCTCAGATGATGATCCGATTGGGCTTCCCGGCCAGTATCCGTTTACGCGGGGCGTGTACCCGTCGATGTACCGCGGGCGGCTGTGGACGATGCGCCAGTTCGCGGGCTTCGGTACCGCCGCGGAGACCAACCAGCGCTTTCGCTACCTGCTCGAGCACGGCCAGACGGGCCTGTCGACCGCGTTTGACATGCCCTCGCTGATGGGCCATGACTCCGACCATCCGCTGTCTGAGGGTGAGGTCGGCCGCGAGGGGGTGGCGATCGACACCGTCTCGGACATGGAGACGCTGTTTCACGGCATCCCCCTCGATGAGGTCACCGTCTCGATGACGATCAACGCTCCGGCGGCGATCATCCTTGCCTTCTACGTGGTGGCGGCGGAACGCCAGGGGGTCGCGCCCGATCGGCTCGGCGGCACGATCCAGACCGACATCCTCAAGGAATACATCGCCCAGAAGGAGTGGTGCTTCCCGGTTGACCCCGCGATGCGCCTAGTCACGGACATGGTGCAGTGGTGCGCGGAGCACATGCCGCGCTGGCATCCGATCAGCATCTCGGGCTACCACATCCGCGAGGCCGGTTCGACCGCTGCCCAGGAGCTCGCCTTCACGCTCAAGGACGGGCTGACCTACGTCGAGCACGCGGTCGCCCGTGGCCTTGATGTCGACGACTTCGCGCCGCGGCTGAGCTTCTTCTTCAATGCCCAGATCGACTTCTTCGAGGAGATCGCCAAATACCGCGCCGCCCGCCGCATCTGGGCCCGTGAGCTGCGCGAGACCTTCGGCGCGCGCAAGCCCGAGTCGTGGCGGATGCGCTTTCACACCCAGACTGCCGGCGTGTCGCTGACCGCCCAGCAGCCGCTCAACAACATCGTCCGGACCGCGATCGAGGCGCTCGCGGGAGTGCTCGGGGGCACCCAATCGCTGCACACCAACTCCTACGACGAGGCGCTCGCGCTACCGACCGAGGACGCCGTCCGGATCGCTCTGCGCACTCAGCAGATCATCGCCGAGGAGACCGGCGTGACCAACACCATCGATCCGCTCGGCGGCGCCTACTTCGTCGAGGCGATGACCGACGAGCTCGAGCGCCAGGCCTACGCCTACTTCGCCACGATCGACGAGCTCGGCGGGATGGTCGAGGCGGTCAAGCGCGGCTACCCGCAGCGCGAGATCGCCGATGCCGCGTTTGATCTGCAGCTCGAGATCGACTCCGGCGTGCGCACCGTGGTCGGGGTCAACCGCTACACCGAGGGCGACGAGCAGGCGACCGAGATCCTGCGCATCGATGCTGACCTCGAGCGTCAGCAGATCGAGCGCGTCCAGGCCGCTCGCAGCGACCGCGACGAGGCAGCCGTCACCGCGGTGCTTGAGCAGATCGTCACCGCCGCCGGTGACGAGGCCAGCAACTTGATGCCGCTGTTCATCCAGGCCGGCCGGGCCGGCGTCTCGGAAGGCGAGATCGTCCACGCTCTACAGGGCGTATGGGGCGACTACCGGGAGTTGCCGGTCTTCTAGGCGCCGGTCGTGAGGACCGCGCGAAAGCGCGTGTCGCCGCTCATCATCTTCTCGTAGGCCTGCGCCGCCTGCTCCAGCGGGAAGGTCTCGATCATCGGCCGCACGCCCCTGCGCACGCTGAAGCTCAGCGTGTCCTCGGAGTCTCGGGCGGTGCCCGAGGCGTGGCCGGTGATCGTCTTGCCGCCGCCGATCAGCGCTGCCGCGGGCACGTTGATCGGATCCATCGAGGCGCCGACCACGACGAGGCTGCCCTGGGGGCGCAGACCGCCGAACACAGCCGCCATCGCATCGGCGTTGGTCACCGTCGAGAGGATCACGTCGGCACCGCCGAGCTCAGCCAGCGCCTCGCCGGGATCGCCGGCGGTCGAGTCGATGTAGTGATGCGCGCCGAGCTTGAGTGCAAGCTCCCGCTTGGCCTCTCCGCGGGCGATCGCGACAGTGGCAAAACCGAGCTGCGCGGCGAACTGGACGCCGAGATGGCCGAGACCGCCGACCCCGAGGATTGCCACTCGGCCCCCGATCGGGACGCCGCTGTGACGCAACGCGTTGAAGGTGGTGATGCCGGCGCACAGCAGCGGCGCCGCGTCCGCATCTGAGAGGTCATCGGGCATCGAGGCCAGCGCGTTGGCTCGTACGAGCACGTAGTCGGCGTAGCCACCGTCGATGGTGATCCCCGGGATCTCCATGTTCTCGCAGTTCATCAGCGAGCCCCGTCGACACCACTCGCAGGAACCGCAGTTGCCGCCAAACCAGCCGACGCCGACCCGCTGGCCGACCTTCCAGCCCTGCACCCCGTCGCCGAGCGCGGAGACCTCGCCGGCGATCTCGTGCCCGGGGACGAGCGGATGCGAGACGCCGGGGTACTGCCCGGACTTGGCGAAGGAATCGCTGTGACAGACGCCACAGGCGTGCACACGAACGACGGCCTCGCCGGGGCCGGGAGTCGGGATTTCCCGTTCGACGAGCTCGAAGTCGGCGTCTGCCGACGGGACCTGCACTGCTCTCATGGTGGCCATGTGATCAAAACCTCGCGAAATCGAAGGGGACGCCCCGCTCCTGACCCTAGTACCCGCGACAATGCCGGCATGCCGATCACCCCTCGCGTCTTCGGAGAGCGCGGCCAACGCCGCGCCCTCTCGCTCGGGATCGCGCCCGAGCGCTTGCCACCCGGTCAATCGCCGACGGTCAAGTGGCCCGTGCTCAGTCTCGGCGGCACGCCGCGGGTGAGCACCGACGAATGGGTCCTGTCCATCGACGGAGCCGTGCAGGCCCCCTACGTCCTGCACTGGAACGAGTTTCTCGCGCTGGCCGACACGACCTGGTCGGGCGACATCCACTGCGTCACGCGCTGGTCGAAGTTCAACATGGATTGGCGCGGTGCCGATGTCCCGGCGCTGATCGCCCGCGCACGGCCGACCGCTCAGGCCAGCCACCTGATGGCCCACTGCTACGGCGGCTACACGACCAACCTGCCACTCTCCGATGTGCTCGAGCATCCCGCGCTGATCGCCCACGAGGCCGACGGCGCGCGGTTGGACCCTGATCACGGCGGCCCGGCCCGGCTGCTGGTGCCCCACCTGTATCTGTGGAAGTCCGCCAAATGGATCCAGCGTCTGGAAATCCTCAACGCCGACGAGCTCGGGTTCTGGGAGCAGAACGGCTATCACCATCGCGGCGACCCATGGCGGCAGGAGCGCTACAGCGTCGACGACTACGTTGCGCTCGCGATGCGGCGCCGGGCCCGCAGGGCCGCCGGTGACTGATCGCAGGCGTGGTGATCTGCCCGACGGGCGGCCTCATCCCCGCGAGCGCGAGCTGCCCGGCGATGAGCTGATCCCCGGCGCCGAGGTGGTGATGGACCGCGTCGCTGAGCTCGACGCGCCCCTCGCGCAGGTGTGGCCCTGGCTGATCCAGCTCGGCAAGGGCCGGGCCGGCTGGTATCTGACCCGCCGCCTGGAGCGTCTGACGCCCCGCGGCAGCCGGGCACTGCGCCGGATCGAGCCGGAGTTTCAGACCGTTGCCATCTGGGAGCGGGTAGCCGACTACGGCCGCGAGGGCTGGTTCGAGGCCCGCGTCGTCGAGCCGCCGCACACGCTGGTGTGGTGGTCAGAGCGCGGGCGCGCCCTGAGCCTGACCTGGGCGCTGGTGCTCACCGAAACCGGGCCTGAGACCAGCGAGTTGCACATCCGGCTGCGCATCAACCGCGCGATCGGCCGGCGCCTTCCTGCGATCGTGCAGTGGAGCGCCGAGCGCTTCGATGCTGTCACGATCCGGATGATGGTCGCGGGCCTGCGCGAGCGGCTCGCCGACTCTGCCGCTTAGCGGGTGTCGGGCTCGCGCCGGCCCGGTCGTGCACACACGGTCGCTCGCCGTGCTGGACCCGGAATGAGTTCCCGGCCGGCGGTGCTCAGCCGTCGGGTGGCCCGCGGCGCTCGCCACGCAGCCGGGCGCCGATGTCCTCGAACACGTCGGCCATCTTGTCGGTGACGGCGCCACCGAGGTTGCCGGCCTCGCGCTGGCGCCGGGCGGCCGAGAGATGCTCGGAGAGTCCGGCCACGGTGTCATCGAAGATCGAGCTGATGCTGTCGTCGCTCGTCACGTAACCGAGCTCCTCGTCGCTGGGCCGCCGCGATGAGCCGCGAGCCGCGTCGCGAGCCCCGCGGACAGCGTCGCGCGCGGCACGTCGCACTCGCTCCTGGGCGTCGCGGGCGGCCGACAGCTCGGCCTCCATCGCGGCCAGCCGGGCGTCCAGGGGCGGGTCAGTGGTCGAGGCGCGGCCGGCCCCACCCGAGGCGCGTTGGGCACGGATCTGCGCGTAGGCGTCCTGCACCTCCTCAAAACGCCGCTCGGACTCCGGCGAGCCGCCATTGTGATCGGGGTGATGGCGCTGCACGGCGCGCCGGTAGGCAGCGCGCAACTCGGCGTCGCTCGCACCCGTCGCGATCTCGAGGACCGCGTAGGGATCCGGCCGGCGCGGCCCGCTCACGACCCCAGCCTGAGCGTCCGAGTGAGGAATTCGGTCTGATCGGCGACTGCGCGCTCGAACATTTCGCCGACGTAGATCTCGAAGTGACCCGCCGGGTAGCGGCGGATCTCGGCGTCGGGCGCCATAGCCGCGTACTTCAGCGTCTGCGCGGCCGGTGTGATCGCGTCGTGTTCGCACACGCAGAACAGGATCGGTGCGGTGAGCCGCGCGGCCGCGCGGCCGGGGCGGTCCAGACCGACGGTCAAGGCGACCCGGGCGGCCACGCGGTTCTCCCAGGTGGAGCCCGGCGGGGTGATGCCGGCGAAGCCCGGCTGCGCGTCCGGGGTGCTCATCACCGCCAGTGTGCCGGGTGGCCCGACGGCCGGCATGTAGTACGGTGAGCGGCCGGCTAGGGTCCGCGCGCGGTCCCGCAAACCGGCGCCCGTGGCCAACGCAATGTTGCGTGCCCCGAGCTTGGGGAGAGACGCCATACCGTCGGTAAACGGGCACTGGGCGACGATCGCGGCGATCCTCGGATCGGTAGCACCGACCGAGATCACGTGTCCGCCCGAGAACGAGGACCCGAACAGGGCGATCCGGTCGGGGTCGACCCCGTCCAGGCTGCGGGCGTGCGCGATCGCGGCTCGGTAGTCCTGGCGTTGGCGTCTGATGTCCAGCAGCTGTCGCGGCTCGCCCGGGCTGGCCCCGAAGTGGCGGTAGTCGAACAGCAGCACGCCGAGGCCGGCGGCCTGAAAGCGCTCCGCGTAGGCGTCCAGGCGCTGCTCGCGGACGGCCGAGAAGCCGTGGGCCATGACCAGCAACGGGGCCGGCTCGGGCGCCTGCGGCCGAAACAGCCATGCGGCGCAACCACCGTCACCCGAGGCGAAGCTGATGTCGAGTCGCGCCATCGGCTCACACCACCGGCGCCCCGGTCGAGCCGCCGCCCGGCGAAGCACCGCCCGGCGGCGCTACGCCGCCTGAGCCGTTGCCGTTGTCGCCCGGATCATCGGGTGCGCGGATCCACTCGATGATCCGGTTATCGGCGATCAGGAAGTTCGTCCGTGCGGTCTGGCCCTGGGCCCCGCCGCAGCTGCTGGAACCACCCGGGCCGCTGCGGCCGGTCAGCCTGAACAGCGCGTTGACGTAGCGGCCACGCTGATCGGCGGAGATGAGCTTGGCTCCGCAGGGCAGGCCCTGGTTGGCCGCCTCGGCCTGGTCGAGGGAGGAAATGTGGATCAACGCCACCGTTCCACCCGAACCGGCGCCGTTGACCATCTCGCTGGGCACGGCAAAGTAGCCGGCGGCGGTGGTGACGTGTCCGGCGCGCAGGGCGTCTGACCAGGCACGGATGACGCGGACGGCATCCGGTGACGCCTTGCGGCCCGAAGGTGGGGGAGTGGGGACGCTGGTCAGCCCAGGGGTGAGCAGGCGCCGCGCGGCGCGGTTCGCGGCCGCATTGGGCCCCGGACTGAGACTTGAGGCCGACCCGCCGCACCCGGCCACACCGAGTGCGGTGACCGTCAGCAGGCTCAGGGCAACGCTGCGCATACCCCGATGATCGCAGGCCGCGCTATCGGTCAGGCCGATCGAGCGCCGGCCACGGCCGGCGGTGGCCAGGCGAAGTCATCGGGGAGGTTGGCGCCCGCGGTGCTGCAAGTCGCCGCCGACACCGTCACAGCGGCCCGGGCCGCCCCGGTCAGCAGCTCGAGGTCGCCGGCCTGGGTGCGGTCACAGCCCTGGTCACACCAGCAGGTGAGAAAGCCGGCCACGAAGGCGTCGCCGGCGCCGACCGTGTCCACGACATCGACCGAGGACACGCGCACGGTGCGTTCACCGTCCGCGGTGTGCACGGTGACCGGCCCGGCACCATCGGTGACCAGCACCGCGGTGGGGTGCGAGTCCAACAGCCGGCGGGCCGCGGCGCGCCGATCCGCTCCGGGGTCGAGTAGGTGGAGGTCGTCGACGGAGACCTTGACCACGTCGGTGCGGGCCAGGAAACCCTCGACGGTGGCCCGGAACGCGGGGAGGTCCGAGATCGCGTGCGGGCGGCAGTTGGGGTCCAGTAGCACCGTGGCCGTCGGGGTGATGCCGGGCAGCAGTGCGGCCAGGGTGGAGGCCATCGGCTCGGCGACCAGGCCCAGACCCCCGAGGACGATCGCGCGGCTGGACGCGAGGACGTCGGGGGGAACGTCACCGGGGGTCAGCTGCCCGGCGGAGGTCCCGCCGAGGTAGAAGCGGTAGTCCGCAACCCCCTCGGAGTCGACCTCGGCGAGGGCGAGCGTCGTCGGCGCGGTGGTGGCCGCCGGGACGGCGAGCGTGACGCCGGCGTTGGCTAGCGCCGCCCGCAGGCGGCGCCCGAAGGCGTCATCGCTGACCCGGCCCAGGAAGCGACACGGCCGCCCGAGCCGGGCGACGGCCCTGGCGACATTGAACGGGCCGCCGCCGGGGTGGGCGCTGATCTCACCCGCATCGCTGACGAGCACGTCCATCAGCGCCTCCCCGGCAACGGTGATCAAACCGGCGGGCGTCTGGGCCTGGGTGGCGGGGGTCATCATCAGGACAGCATCCTGCATGCGAGACGCCGGTTACAACTCGGGCACGCCGGCTTCGGGGCCAGGTGCTCGGCGGGAACGACCACGAGCTCGGCGTGGCTACGTCTCGCGCAGCGCGCCGGAGCGAATCTTGTCCTCGCCCGGGTTGATGCCCGCGGCTCTGACCTCGACCAGCACCTGGCCGGGGCCGGGCTCGGGCGGATCATCTCGGACCTCGAGGACGCCGATCCCGCCGTAATCGTCAAACCGCACCGCGCGCGCCATGCTCAGCTCCCTGGATTCGTCATCAGATATCTGATCACGACACGAGAAACCCCCGGAGGCCGGGCCGACGCGAGATCTGTCGGTCGGTGTGCGCTACGCGGCCTGCCCGATCACGGCCGGCTCGCGGGGCGGGCCGCATGCGGTGATGTCATCGGCGAGGCGGGCCGCGGTGACCCGCTCCCAGCGCCCACTGTCGACCAGCCCCTCGCAGAGCTCGAGCGCGTCGGTGAGCGCCAGGGCGGCCTCGCCGTCGAGCTCGCTGGCGAAGATGAGGTTGTCGGCCGTGTACCGCAGGCAATCCTGCTCCTCGCGCTGGAGCTTGCTCGGCCCGAGCTCGTCCAGGGTGTGCATCACGCGCTGGTACGCCTGACTGCGATCGGGGCTCATCTCTACTCCTTCTCACACGGAGTTGGTGATGTGACCATGATGTCGCCACGAACGCTAGCGGGCTTTAGCCGGGTGGCTAAGAATCTCATCGCCGGCCTGTCCCTGCGCGGCGTGATTCAGGCAAACGGGGCGCTGGGGAGGTAGGGCGCCAGCGGTCCCGGCTCGCCGCGAACGCAGAGCGCTCCGTGGCCGGTCAGTCCGAGGCCGGCGCCGAGCACCACTGACACCGCCCAGTCCTGGCCGGCGGTGATCCAACGCACTGGCCGCTCGGCCGCTGCCCCGACGTCGAGCGCTCGCCACAGCAGCTCGGTGGCCGCGGCCTCGTCACGCGCGGCCAGCAGCCAGACGCCGTAGCCACCCTGGGCGACGGCATAGCCGCGTTCCCCGCAGACGAGCAGCTCCGCGCCCCGGCGCAGCGCGTACTTGATCTCGGCGGTGTGCGCCGCCCCCCGCAGCTCGTGCGAGATCTCGGCGGCAAGGTCCAGATCGGCAATGGTTCCCGTGCGCACGGATGCGGAGTGAGGCGGGAGGGCGCGGCGGTCGACCCGTCCGAGCGTGCGCAGCGCCGGCCGCAGCGAGAACCCGGCGCTGGCGTACAGCCGCATCGCCGCCGGATGGTCAGAGCTGACGATCAATCCCTGGCTGGGATCTCCGTATCCCAGGGTCGCCGCCAGCAGCGCCCGGCCCGCGCCCGCCCGGTGGGCCCCGGGGTCGACGGCGAGAAACGACAGCACCCACAGCGCCTCGCGCTGCATGGACTGAGCGACGCCGATCACCCGCCCGTCGCGCTCGGCGACGAACGCCCCGCCGGGATCCGGGCCCAGCAGATAGCCGATCCGCTCTGACCAGCGCCGCTCCTCCTCGGCCCCCCCGAGCTCAAAGCCCATCCCCGCGGCGCCGACGGCGGAGGCTGCCGGCAGATCAGCGGGGAGCATCGCGCGCACGGTCACCGTCATCGCGCCGACGATACGAGAAGCGCGGCTCCTGTCGCGAGTCCGAAAATCGGGGCACTAGGCTGGATTGATGGCCGGGATCACGATCGCCAACGACCGCGAGCAGCACCGGTACGTGATCGCCTCCGACGGCGCCCAGGTGGGACTGGCCCAATACCGCGAGCAACCGGGCGAGCTGGTCGTCACCCACGCCGAGATCGATGCTGCCGTCGGCGGTCAGGGCCTGGGCTCCCGGTTGGTCGCCTTTCTGCTCCAGGACGCCCGCGATCGCGATCTGGATGTCGTGCCGCTGTGCCCGTTCGTGCGCGACTACATCGCCCGCCACCCCGAGGATCGCGACCTCGTGCCCGAGGAACGCCGCGCCGCGCTCGGGCTCTGACTCCGCGCCGAGCGTCGGCCCGAACCGGCTGGCCCGCACGCCGTCACCGGTGCTCGTGATCGGCGGGATCGCGTCGGTGCAGATTGGCTCGGCGCTGGCCACGCAGATCTTCGCCGCGGTCGGACCCGCCGGCGCGGTGCTGCTCCGCCTGGTCGGGGCCAGCCTCGCGCTCAGCCTGGTCTTCCGCCCTCGGCTCGGGGCCCGACCGCGACGGGAGTGGGGGCTGGCGGTGCTGTTCGGACTGGTGCTCGCCGCGATGAACCTCTCCTTCTATGAGGCGCTGGACCGAATCCCGCTCGGCATCGCGGTGACGATCGAGTTCATCGGCCCGCTCGCGATCGGTGTGCTCGGGTCGCGGCGGCGCCTGGACCTGGCGTGGACAGCCGCGGCCGCCGCCGGCATCGTCGCCCTGACCCATGGCAACGCGCACGGGCTCGACGCGCTGGGTGTCCTGTTCGCCCTCGGGGCCGCCGCGATGTGGGCCGCGTACATCCTGGTCAGCGCGCGGGTCGGGCGGGTCTTCTCGGGCACAACCGGGCTTGTGGTCGCGATGTGGGTCTCGGCGCTCGTGGCCCTGCCGGTCGGCATCGCCAACGGTGGCGCCCACCTGCTCACGCCGCGGTCGCTGGCGATCGGAGGGGCGGTCGGGATCCTCTCCTCGGCGCTGCCCTACACGCTCGAGCTGGAGGCACTGCGCCGGTTGGCCACACACGTCTTCGGCGTGCTCATGAGCCTTGAGCCGGCGGTTGCGGCGATCGCCGGCTGGCTCGTGCTCGGTCAGGGGCTGAGCACACGCGAGCTGGGCGGAATCGCGCTGGTGATGGTCGCCTCGCTCGGCGCGAGCGTCGCACGTCCACGGTCACACGCGGCCACCGCGCAAGGGAACGGCGGCGGCCCGGTCATCGATCACGTCTGACCGTCGGAGATCACCGCTGACCGTCCGGGGCGGCCCCCGGCCGCCCCGGAGTCAGGTCAGAGACTCAGGTGGTGCTCGACGACGTGGTCGTCGTCGTCGGGTTGTTGTCGGCGAGCCGGCAGAACAGGTCACCGAGGGCGCCGGCGCCGCGGGTCGCGGTCACCGACAGATGGACACGCTGGAGGTCGACGATCAGGCCGAGCAGCTGCAGGTTGAGTGGGCCGACCACGAGGTCCAGGACCTGGCATGTCGGGCCGGCAGCGGCCGTGGTCGCCTTTGGGGTCAGCAGCGCCGAGAAGCGGACCACGTGTCCCTGGTGAGCGTGAACGTGGGCGTTGAGCACATGCAGCGTCGCGACTCGCGCCGAGGCCACCTTGGCGTGGGCCAGCTTGCAGAACAGTGAGCCGAGCACTCCGCCCCGGGCGTCGCCGGTGATGTCGAGGATGACCCGGTCCAGGTGGGCATTGAGGCCCAGCAGCTGAAGCGTCAGCTCCTTGAGGTCGAGGTGCAGCACCTTGCAGGCGCCGCCGGTCGACGCGGCCAGGGCGACCGTTGTGTGGATCGTGCTCGTCCGGCCGCGGTTATCGGTCAGCGTCGCGCTGACGCGCCCGACAGCGCTGAGCTTGCGGCCGGCATCGGTGAAGCGCATGACCTGGACCCCGACGTTCAGCCGTCCCGTAGCAGCCGCGTGGGCGGCCGGCGCCGCCTGCGCGCCGGCGAGCAATACGCCCGTGCTGCCGCCCGCGATCGCCAATGCCATCACCGCGAGCAGCGATAGTCCCCGTCTTCTGAACATGAATTCTCCCTGATGGTGTGCGCCGGACCGTGCGCCGGCCCGGAGGACCGTACCCGGTGAAGACGGTGTCAAGCGCCGGCACACCGGACCCCCCCGAGCTGCTGTGCCGCAGCCCGGGATGCCCAGCGCTCGCCACCGAGCGTCGATCGGGGGCGAGCGCCGAGCGATCGCGGCGCGGGAGCCGGCCAGCGCCCGGCAACGAGAGCGGCGGCAGCGGTGGCAGGGAGGGAATCGAGGGAGGCTCGATACGGCCAAGGCCCGGGCTGTTGATGCCACCCACACAACCGGGCGATCGCGGGGGCGGCGGCGTGGGCGGAGTCGGGAGCTGGGGGCCGAGTTCGGGTACCGCTCACGCTTGACACGGACCCACTGTCCCGCGTGCTCGGCTGCGCCGCAACGGCCCGGGGTATCGATGGGCCAATACCCCGGGGTGCGGCTCAGCCGCCGACGCGGATCATCTTCTTGTTGACGAACTCGTCGGCGCCGAAGCGGCCGAGCTCGCGGCCGAAGCCCGAGCGCTTGACACCGCCGAAGGGCAGCTCGGCGCCCTCCAGGCCGACGGCGTTGACGAACACCATTCCGGCCTCGATCTTGTCCGCGACCCGCATCGCCTGATCGGGATCGTTGGTCAT
>JALYZB010000164.1 GCA_030945945.1 Actinomycetota bacterium
CGACGATCGCCACCGACGTGCTCTCCCGCCACATGCGCCAGCGCGGCCAGGACGTGTTCTTTCTCACCGGCACCGACGAGCACGGCGAGCCCGTCGCCGACGCCGCCAAGGCCCAAGGCGTCACTCCGCAGGAGCTCGCCGACCGCAACGCCGAGCGCTTCCAGGCGCTGATGCCGCGCCTGAACGCCTCCAACGACTTCTTCATCCGCACCAGCGATGACGAGCACAAGGCGCGCGTGCAGGCAGTGTTGCAGCGCGTGCACGACAACGGGCACACCTACAAGGGGCTCTACGAGGGCTGGTACTGCCCCCGCTGCGCGGACTTCAAGGTCGAGAACGAGATTGCAGAGGGCAACCGCTGTCCGATCCACGAGATCGTGCTCGAGCGCCACCAGGAGGAGAACTGGTTCTTCCGCCTGTCGGCCTTCCAGGACCGCCTCGAGCGCCTCTACGCCGAGCAGCCCGACTTCGTGATGCCGCCCGCGCGCTTCAACGAGGCCCGCGCCTTCATCGCCTCCGGCCTGCAGGACGTGTCGCTCTCCCGAGCGCGGCTGAAGTGGGGCGTGACCGTGCCCTGGGACGCCGGCCACGTCTTCTACGTGTGGTTCGACGCGCTGCTGAACTACTACACCGCGCTGGGCTACGCCCGGCCCGGCGAGGATCTGATCGGCGAGTTCTGGCCCGCCAGCTTCCACATCATCGGCAAGGACATCCTCAAGTTCCACACCGTGTTCTGGCCCGCGCTGCTGCTCGCGGCCGAGCTGCCGCTGCCCGGCCACGTGTTCGTCCACGGCTTCCTGCTCGGCGCCGACGGGCGCAAGATGAGCAAGTCACTGGGCAACGTCCTTGACCCGTTCGAGGTGATGGAGGAGCTCGGCACCGACGCGCTGCGCTTCTATCTCGCCCGCGACGTCCCCTTCGGCGGTGACGGCACCGTCGGGATTGACTCGGTCCGCTCGCGCTATGAGTCCGAGCTGGCCAACGACTACGGCAACCTGGCCAGCCGCACGCTGGCGATGATCCGCCGTTACCGCGAAGGGGTCGTGCCCGACGTGGCGGTCGACACCACGCTGGCCTCGGCCTTTGACGGGCTCCCTGAGCGGGTCGCCGCCTGCCTGGACAAGGCCGACATCACCACCGCGCTGGAGGAGATCTGGGTCCGCGTGCGGCGCTGCAACCGCTACGTCGAGGAGCGCGCGCCGTGGCAGCTGGCCAAGGACCCCGCACAGGCACCCGCGCTCGAGGCGACGCTCGCCTCGCTGGCCGAGGCCGTGCGGGTGCTGAGCGTGCTGCTGCACCCGTACATGCCCGAGAGCACCGGCACGCTGCTCGATGCACTGGCCGCGCCCGAACTGCACTACGCCGGCGCCGCGTTCAGCGCTACCGGCGGGGGGCGGACGGTCGGGGAGCTGGCGGCCCTGTTCCCCAAGCGCTGACTGCGCCGATGGTCGACAGCCACACCCACCTGCACCTGTGCGAGGGGAGCCCCGCCGGGCTGGTCACCGCCGCCCTCGATGCGGGGGTGACCAAGCTCGTGACCGTCGGCACCGACGCCGAGAGCTGCCGCGCCGCGCTGGCCGCCGCCGAGCAGTTTCCCGGCGTGTACGCTGCGGTCGGCCGCCACCCCAACAGCGCCACCGGCTTTGATGACGCGGACTACGCGCAGCTCGAAACCCTCGCCGCCCATGAGCGCTGTGTGGCGATCGGCGAGACCGGCCTTGACTACTACCGTGACGGAGCCCCCGCCGAGGATCAGCGCCGCGCCTTTCTCGCCCAGATCGAGCTCGCGCGCGCCACCGGCAAGCCGCTGGTCATCCACACCCGCGCCGCCGACGACGACACCCTGACCACGCTGGACGAGCACGCCGGCGGGGTCCGGGTGATCCTGCACTGCTTCTCGATGGCCGCGCGGATCGAGGAATGCCTGGCCCATCCGGACTGGTGGATCTCGTTTGCGGGCAACGCGACCTACCCCAAGAACGAGGACCTGCGCCTGGCCGCCCTGCGCGTGCCCGCGGAGCGCCTGCTCGTCGAGACCGACGCGCCCTATCTCGCTCCCCAACCCGTCCGTGGCCGGCCCAACGCACCGGCCAACGTCGTGCATACCGGCCAGATCCTGGCGCTCGCGCGGCGCGTCCCCTACGTCGAGTTCGACGCCGGCGTCGAGGCCAGCGCCGCCACCGTCTACGTGTGGTGAGGGTGGCCGGCCGCGCAAGCGCGCGCCAGCGCGAGCTGGGGCAGAACTTCCTCGCCGACCCCAACATCCTCGGGGTGATCGAACGGCTCGCGGAGCTGGGATCCGATGACGTCGTGCTCGAGGTCGGTGGCGGCCTCGGGGTGCTGTCGGCGCGACTCGCGCCGCGGGTCGCGCACCTGCACGTGGTCGAGGTCGACCCCCGCCTGCAGGAGCGCCTAGGGGAGACGCTCGCCCCGCTGGGCAACGTCACCCTGCACATGATCGACGCGATGGTCATCGACTACACCCAGCTCGAGCCGGCGCCGAATCGTATGGTCGCCAACCTTCCCTACGGAGTTGCGGCCATGGTCATCCTGCGTACGGTGGCCGAGCTTGACACGATTCAGAGCTGGGTGGTGATGGTCCAGCGCGAGGTCGGTGAGCGGTTCGCGGCCGCCCCGGGCACGCGCGCCTACGGGATCCCGTCGGTGCTGGCTCAGCTGGCCTGCGACGTGCAGGTCCTGCGGGCGGTGCCCCGGACCGTGTTCCGCCCGGTTCCCAACGTCGACTCCGTCCTGCTCGGCCTGCGCCGGCACGGGCCCGGGGCAGATCACCGGCTGCGCGCGATCGTCCACAACGCGTTCTCGCACCGCCGCAAGACGCTGGCCGGCTCGCTGGCGCTCGGCGGCCGGCTGCCCCTGCCGGGCGGCGGCGAGGCTGAGGGGACCGAGC
>JALYZB010000167.1 GCA_030945945.1 Actinomycetota bacterium
ACCCCAATGTGCCGCCTCGCCCGTCAGATCGACGCGCTGAGAGCCGTTCTGCGGCCCTGCGCGATCGCACCGCGACCAATCCCTTGCCCGTCACAGCCCCAGATCGCCCGGATCGAAGGTCAGCGATAACCATCACGCCGCCCGCCCCGCCACCGCTTCACGACGAGCTTGACCGGCTGCTGCGCCGGCTGCGGCTGCCCTATGTCCGCCGGGCCGCGCCCGAGGTCATCGCGACCGCCACCGCGCAACGCTGGGAGCCCTCAGAGGTCCTGCGTGTCCTGTTCGCCGAAGAGGCCGCCGGCCGCGACCAAGCCACGATCAGCACCCGCCGCCGCTCCTCCGGGCTCCCAGCCGGCAAGACATTCGACGCCTGGAAAACCGGCCGCCTCAGCGATCCCACCGCAGACACAGCAAGCGCTCCGTACCCTGGAATGGGTCGACCGGGCTGAAGTTCTCGTCGCGTGCGGCCCGTCCGGGACTGTTTCACACTGCCCTCCTGGTTCGCGTCATTGGTCAAGGAGTCCAATCGCGGACGTTTCGACCTGAATCCTCAGGCCTTTTCGCCGTCCGCTGACGACTTGGACGGCGTGCAGTTCACCGCGTTGGACCTTATGCAAAACGGTTTGACGGGCGCATCCGAGCCGCTTTGCGGCCTGATCGAGCGCCAAGAAGTCGTCGGGGACATCGGGCACAAACCTGGAGCGAATCTCGTCGGTGAGTCGGATCTGCCAGGGTGCGTGGGGCGTGGTCTGCTCGGCGGGGAGCATGCCGGCGCGCAGCCATCGATAGATCGTTGTCGGGGTCACCCCGAGCTCGGTCGCGGCCTGGGCGACGGTGAACAGGCCGCTGTCGGGATCTGCTGCAGGGGCCGCGGAGATTCCGAATTTGGTTCGCAGGGACCGGACGCGTGGCTCGTTGAACACCAGGCCGGTTCCGGTCCGGCGGCCTTGCTTGTTGAGCACCGCCGCGATCTGTTGATCATTGGTGTGGGTGGCGAGCTTGCAGACAAGCTCGATGGTGTCCTCGTCGGTGCGGTTGCTCTCGGGCCCGCGCTTGATCAGCACGACGGTCAGCTTGCTGCGAGCGCCGCCTTCCCAGAGGATCTGCACCTCAGCGCGACGAGGGTCCTCTTCGACGGTGATGATCACTTCGCTGATCAGGGTCCGCAAGAGCTCCTTGCGGTCCCGGGCGGTGGTCGTCTGCGCAGCCCAGAGGCGGGGGAGATCACGAACCAGACGCGTCAAAGCTTGTCGTTCGGCCGGGGTCAGCGGCTCGGGCCGGCGGGTCTCGAGCTCAGCCAGCTTGCGTCGTTCGCGCTCCAGCTCTGACAGCGCCGCCTCCAGGCGGCTCTCGAGGGTGCGGGCGACCAGCCGGTTCTCTGGCTCGCACGCGTCGAACTGGCGTTGGGTGCGGCCGGCTTCAAATTCGGCGCGTTCGACCGCGAGGCGCTGACCGGTGAGGCGGTCTTCGTGTTGGCGCTCCAGTTCGGTGATCGCCTCCGCGGACGCCCGCAACCCAGCCGGGGTGATCGCCTCAAGGAACGCGGCGGTCACGGCCTTCTCCAGGCGCAGCGCCCCAAGTGACTGACAGGCACGGTCGGTGCCATGCATCTGATGGGCGCGGACGCACGCATAGCGCGGCACGTTGCCTTTGTTGCCTGAATAGGCGACCTGCATCCGTCGGCCACAGCGTCCACACCGGACGATGCCCTGCAACAGGGCGGCGCCTTCGCGGGCGGCTCCGCCGCCTTCGCCTTTGGGCCTCACGTTCGCGCGCAGCCGGTCACGGGTCGCGAGATAGTCATCCCAGCTGACATAGCCAGGATGGTGCTCGGGCAGGCAGACAGACCACTGCTCGATCGGTAGATCAATCGTTCGGCGGCGAACCAGGCCGGTCAGGTCCAGCTGCTTCTTTTGGCTGGTTCGCCCGAACACGAACGCTCCCGCATAGGCAGGGTTGGTCAACAGCCCATGCACCGACCCATAGGTCGCCGGCTCCCACCGGACCCGTCGCTCCCCAACACTGCGGCGGGGGATGCGCTGGTCCTCGTCGCGCAGAACAGCGACGACCTGACGGGCAGATCCGATCCGGCGCCACAACGCAAAGACACGCCCGATCGCATGACGGACCTGTTCATCGGCGGCCAGCACGGTTCGTCCGTCCTCGTCGCGATCCAGGCCGACCGGCAAGTTCTGCTCAAGCTCCCCGCGCTGGGCCTTGTTGCGAAGCCCGCCGTCAAGGCGGGCGCGGATCAGGTGCAGCTCAGCCTCAGACATCGTGCCTTTAAGCCCGAGCAGCAGCCGGTCGTTGAAGTTCCCCGGCGAGTAGATCCCGTCCTGATCGGCGATCAGAGAGCCCGTCAGCGCGCACAGATCCAGCAGCTGATGCCAATCCGCCGAGGAGCGCGCCAGCCGGGAGGTCTCCAGCGCGAGGATCATCCCGACCTGCCCGAGGCCGACCTCGGCGACGAGCTCCTTGAACCCGAAGCGTCCGTCCGTCGACGCGCCGGAGCGGCCGAGGTCCTCATCAACAACGCTGACTGATGCGGCCGGCCAGCCTAGATCGATCGCACGTTGGCGCAACGCATATTGCCTCGCGCGGGACTCGTGATTACGCTCGACCTGGGTCATCGTCGACTGACGCACATACACCACCGCGCGCCGGCGCAGATGCAGATCGGTGATCTTCTGAACGTCACTCATCCCGCGCCGCCTCGATCAACCGGGCGAGCAGACCCGCCAGTCTGACCGCTACGTGACGCTGTCGTTCGGCCGGCAGCGTCTCCCACACTGCCGCCGGAACGACCGTCTCCTCTTCGATCACCAACGCGAGCTGTCCGGGCACGACCACCTCCGTTTTCGCTGGAGGGTCGACCCCGCCGCGGACGACGCAACTGCTCTCCGCGCGCCAGCAACAACCGCCATGCCGCCGGCGACCCGATCCCGCCGACCGTCAGCTCAGGCGCACGGCGCCACGGCAGATCTGTCCACCGCGCCGGAACCTCCCCAGCGCTCCCGTCGGCCAGCCGGCACAACAACACCGTCTCCCCGCAGAAGTCATCAGTCGACCACCCCAGCACGTCGAGGACGACATCCCGAAGCTCTCCCGGCGCGTCAATCAGCCGCACTCGATCCGGCAGAAACTCCACAACATGAGTAGT
>JALYZB010000156.1 GCA_030945945.1 Actinomycetota bacterium
GCCCGCGGCCGGCCAGCCACCCGGCGGCCACCAGCGCGGGCACGGTGACCCCGGGGAAGAAGAAGGTCCAGTCCGCCGCCGAGCTGACTCCAAAGGCCAGGACGACGATCGCCAGCGTCACGAGCCCGTCGCACTCGAGCTCGCGATCGGGCGTGGTCCGGTCGGGCGGCCCGCGAAGCGCCGTCGAACGTCGTCCGATTGCGGTCACCGCGCAACGCCCCCAGGCGATCAACAGCGCGAGGTTGACCAGCAGCCCGATCAGCCCCAGATCGGCGAATGTCTGCACGAGATAGCTGTGGGCGTGCGAGGTGACCTCGGGCCGCAGCGTGTAGCGCGTGCGAGCGGTCGCGTAGCCGAGCGCACCGACGCCCTTGAGCAGGGCGTGCTCGCCGACGGTGATGCCCTCGCTCCAGTACAGCGGGCGTGAGCTGCCCAGTTGCGTGACCCGGTCGGCGCCGTTGCCGACCCCGGCGCGGGTGCTGGTCAGCGATGTCCACGCGTGGCTGATCTCGCCGGTCAGCCCGCGCGAGGACGACGCGAGCGCACCGGTCGCCGCGACCGGGAGCAGGGCCAGCCCAATCAGGAGGAGGATCTCCAGGCGCCGGCGCGGGCCGGCGGGCAGGGGACGGCGCTCGGCCCGGGTGACGAGCGCCCCGCCGGCCGCCGTCAGCGCGATCAGCGTCAGAGCGCAGACGATCCCGAAGACGTGCCCGGCGGACGTCCTCGCGGCGAGATCGATGTTGTCCCCGGTCAGCGCCGGGCGCGCCAGCGCCCACCGCGCCATCACCGCGGCCCCGGCGCCGGCGAGGGCGAGCAGGGCAACCGACCGCAGCCGTCCGGGGACCAGCGCCAGCCAGGCGCCGATCACGATCACCGCGACGATCAGGGAGGTCCGCGAGTAGGACAGCACCGTCACGGTCAGCAGTACGGCTGCGCCCGGGACGGCGAGAGCGCGCGCCCAGGCACCCGTGTCGCGCCGCTGCCAGAGCCACTGACACGGCGCCAGGCCGATGACCGCTGCGGCACCGGCCGCGTTCCAGTAACCGAACGGGATCGCCAGCCGGCCGTCCCTCAGCGAGGCGGCCAGTCTCCCCGGGAACACTTTGGAGAGCAGCCCGTACAGGCACAGCGCGACCATCGCCAGCCCGAGGCCGGCGACCACCGATCGCCATCGTCCGGGGAACATCCGCGCGGCGGCGATCGCGGCCAGGAACGCGAGCAGGTAGGCGACGGTCAGATTGGCCGCCTGCCAGGAGCCGTCGGGCTGGACCGACCACAGGGTCGACAGGGCGGTCAGCCCGGCCAGCACCGCGAACAGCGCGGCCGGCGCGGTGCCGCGGCCCAGGCCGCGGACGCCGGAGAACAACAGCAGCGCGCACGTCCCGGCTCCGATCAGCGTAATCGTGATCTCGGCCCAGGTGTGGGTCGAGGAGTCGGACACCGTGGGGCCAAAGCCGCCGCTGGTCGCGGGCGCGAGCGCGACGAGCAGCGCGGCGAGCAGGAGGCCACCGATCACGCCCGCGCTCGGACGCGCGGCGACGCGGCCCATCCGGGTCATGCTCATCGCGCGGACGCGGTCAGAAATGGGCGAGCCCGGGCCGGGATGGCCCGGCAGTGTAGAAGCGCGTCACGGTGGACGGCCGGATAGGCTTGCGGGTCTGCGAGTCCGATCCATCCCGGGACTGTTTCTGACCGCCGCCGTGCTCGGGTCCGTGCTCGCCGGGTGTGGCGCCGACGAGCGGCGTCACCTGCGGCCGGGGCCGCCGGCGTCGGCGACGACCAGCGTGACGGGTCTCGCGTCGACCTCACCGATCTCACCTCCCGCGCAGTCCGCGCCGACGACCGCGGTGTACGGCATCAACGTCAACCGGCTGTTCAACGACGGCACCTACACCCCGGCACAGATCAACGGCCAACTGAGCGACGTTGCCGCCACCGGCGTCCGCGTCGCCCGCAGCGACGCCTTGTGGGAGCTCAGCGAGCCCCGCCCGCCCGTCAAGGGCGTCCACACCTACAGCTGGACCTTCGACGACACGATCGCCGGCGATCTCGCGGCCCATGGGCTGACCTGGCTTCCGATCATCGACTACACGGCGACGTGGAATCAATCGGTCGCCGGTGAGGACCATTCGCCTCCGGCCTCCGACGCCGACTACGCCGCCTATGCTGCCGCATTCGCCCGCCGTTACGGTCCCGGCGGCGCCTTCTGGGCTGCGCACCCCGAGCTCGCCGCCCGTCCCGTCTCGACGGTCGAGATCTGGAACGAGCCCGACAACCGCCAGTTCTGGCTTCCGAGACCCGACGCGGGCGCCTACACCCGGCTGTACGTGACCGCGCGCGCCGCGATCGCCGCGGCTGTGCCGACCACGCGTGTCCTGATCGGAGGCCTCACCCAACCGACGACCACCCTGCCCGCGATGGTCGGAGCCGACCCCGGGCTCGCCGGTCAGGCTGACGGGGTTGCCGTGCATCCCTACGGGATGCCGCTGCAGATGATCGGCAAGCTGCGCGACGATCGCCAGACCCTGACGGCGCTCGGGATGGGCTCGGTGCCGCTGTACGTGACCGAGTTCGGCTGGGTGATCCATCCCCGGCGCGCGCTCGGCTACGTGCCCGCGTCGCGCCGGCCCGGATACATTCGCTCGTCGGTGGCCGCGCTCGGGCACCTGGACTGTGGGCTCGCCGCCGTCGTCTACTACACGTGGATCACGCCCGAGCACAACCCGACCGACCGCGAGGACTGGTTCGGCATCCAGCCTCCCGACGGTCGGCCCGGGCCCGACCTGCACGCGTTCGCCGACGGGCTGCACGCCGCCCAGGCTCCGGGGGCCTCGCTCAGTGTCTGCGGCTTGGGCTGAGGGCCTGGTCGGGAGGCCTAAATCACCCGTCACGCCAGCGCAGCCTCATAGGCGCGGACGGTGTCGCGGCCGCACGCGCCCCACGTGAAGTGGGCCTCGACGGCGGCGCGCGCAGCTACGCCGAGCGCGGCGACCCGCTCGGGGGCGCTCAGCAGCGCGCCCACCGCTGCTGCGAGGGCCGCCGGATCAAGGGGTGCGACAAGCACGATTCCGCCTCCGCAGGCAGCGATCTCCTCCGGACCGTCCTCACCGCGGATCCCGACCGCCGGCACGCCGGCCGCCATCGCCTCGAGGTAGGCGACGCCGAACGCCTCGTCGACGCTCGGCAGCACGAACAGGGTCGCGCGCCGGGCGGCGGCGACCGCCTCCTCGTGCGGGAGCGCGCCGCGCAGGGTGACCCGGTCGGCGACTCC